>WRDG01000177.1 GCA_009783525.1 Defluviitaleaceae bacterium
ATGCGGCTGCGGCTCTTACGACAAGGGATCGGCTCTGTATCATGTTTTTGAATGGGGGATGAGCAAGAACGAAATATTATCTTTCGAAAATAACTATATATTACCGGAAGACGAAATATTTTTTTCAGCAGACGGTTCGTTTAATATATTAATTGACATTTGCGGTTACAATTTTGAGCAAACGTTCCATTTTAATTTCGAAGACCGGTTAACATGCGTAGAATTTATATATGCCGGCAACAATTTCAACAGTTCAAGCGAATATAAAAAAGTTTATAAAGAAATACGCCGGCAGTTAATAAATCATTACGGTAAGCCGTTAAAAAACATTGAAGTCGCTTTCAACCAAAACAAAGGTTTACTCCCTCAGTATTTAACAGAATCACATCAGGATTTGAAATTTAAGTCAAATAACGAAAAATGGAGGCTGTCGGAAACAAGGCTTGCAGTTGTGCATAATACATATACAAACGCCAACGTTAACATATTGGTCGTATGGTTTGAAACAACAGACAAAAATATATATGAAAACCCGGTTTTTATAACACAATAAAAAATCATTAATAAACATAAAAAAATTATTTCAATGTCTTTTTAATTTTCGCCGCGTAATAATAAATAAACTCCGTCGGCGACGGCACGCCTGTCCGTACGCTCACACGGACGGTGTAGTGCCGTTCGAGCGTTTCTGTTGAAGACGACGACCATGCGCTCGAAATTGCGGTCTGCATAGAGCGTATCACGCTGCTGTACGCAAGCCCGTGTCGGTCCGCAACGGAATGTATAAACGAATCCGAGCCGCCGCTTCCGATATTTATTAACATTAATATGCAGTCGGTCAGATATGTCCTGCCTTTATACTGGTGTCCCATACCTATCAAGTCGAGCTCTGCGTTAACCATGTCCGCCAATTTTTCCGTTTTATTATCTGCGGAGGCGGGCATATTTATTTGAATTTGAGCCGCGCAAAAATTATTTGCCGCCGTATACCGCGCAAGCGAAGCCATCGTGTTAAGCACCATGCCGTGGCTGTAGCCTTTTTGCCTTTTAAAATAAATAAAATCCGCCCCGATGTCGCGCAAACGGTTGTAAACGAGCTTAGACGCCACGTTTGTTGTCACAATTATTACCGGAGACGGTTGCTTTCCGGTTTTATTTATTTTTTCTAAAAAAGAAATGCCGGAGCCCGTGCCGCCGTGCAGTTCCAAATCCAAAATGACTCCGTCGGGTTGATTAGCCGTCAATATTTTCAACCCTTCTTCTTCGGAATCCGTCACGCCTGTAAAAATTACGTCGTCCCTGTTATTTGCGGCTTCGTAAAATAATTTTTGCTCTTCCTCGTCGTCTTCAACCAACAGCAATCTCATCGGGCCGTTATCCATTTTTTTACCGTTCGCGTCGCACATAAAAATTTTTTAACGACAGCGGCTTTCTAAATCAAGTTTTTTTCGCCGCTTTGATACTATCAAACGTAAAACGCTTGTCAAACACATTGCGGGGAGCTTTATAAGCTTGAAAGGATTTTATTGAGGTCCCCACATGTATATTATTGGACGCGCAATGCGGCGTTTGCTATACTTTTTTTGCGGGGTGGTCACTTGATTTTAGACAGGTTGAAAAAAGTCGAAACGATATATTATTTTTACGCGCTGCTGCTTGCCGCGATGGTCTGTAAATATTTTCCGTTCGGCATAAAATATTTTTTGTACTCCGACGATTATTGCAGCTTCGGAATTTTTCATCAGCAGCGGGCAAGGGGCTTCGCCGAACTATACCGTCATTATCAGCTTTACGCGGAGCGGCCGCTCGCCGGCGTGACGGATGTATTGGTCATAACCCCGTTATGGAACCATATGTGGGCCGCACTGCTTATTATGATTCTTTTGCACTTTTTTTCGATTGTTTTTTTACAGCGCGTGTTCGATTCATGCAAACTCCCGTGGGGGCCCGCCGCCGCGGTTTTTTTCGGCCTTTACCCTTTGCTTGCGGAATCGACGTATTGGGTTAACGCGGCTGTTCGGATCGTGCCCGGCTTTTTCTTTTTAAGTTTGTCCGCGTGGCTGCTCAGCCGTTTCATTCAAGAAAACAAAAAAATATTTTTGATTTTTTCAATCGTTTCCGGCGTGTTGTCCCTGGGTTTTTACGAGCAGACGGTAACATTGGGTTTCGCGTTGTTTGCGGTAATGCTTTGGTCAAACAAAAAAAACATAGCCGAATCGAAACGCCGGTATTTATTTACGCTTCCGTTTTTTTACGCCTGTTTGATCGGCGTTTATTACGCGGTTTTTTTCGGCGGCGGAAAGATGGCCGGGCGCGCGGCGATTTCGGGCTTAGGGTTGTTCGGGCAGATAAAAGCGGCGCTTAAAGCGGTATACAATCTGTTCGCATGGGAACATGTTTATAATTTAGCGTCGCTTGCCGATACCGAGTTCAGGAGATTTTTCGGCGACTTAAAAACATTCGCCCACATGCTTGTTTTGTTCGCCGTCTTTTCCGCCGCGCTGGCATTTATGCTGTTTGTCACGACAAAAACCGGACAAAAACCACGCACCGAAAAAAAAGCGGCTCTTTTAAACGCGGGATATGTTTTATTCTGTGTTATTTTTTTATTTTTTTCCGCGTTCGGGCCGTTTTTTATTTTGCGCGATATCATGATACGCCCGCGCAACGTTTTCTTTTGCGTTCCCGCGGCGGCGGTTTTGGTTCAGTGGCTTTGGTCTAACGCGGAACGCAGCAAAAAAGTCAAAACCGTAATGTGCATTGCGGTTTGCCCTGTAATATTTATTTTTTTGCTGTTTAACGCCGCGGAAGTAAACGGATATAAAATAAGCGGCGGCGCGGACCAAATTGTGGGGCGAAGCATTATAGACGCGACGGCAAGCGCGGGCGGTTACGAAAGTTTTGACCGCATATGGGTTTTTGGGGTCAAGTACCAGTTCGAACCGCACGGCGCGGTCCATATCATTCCGACGATTTGGTCGGATTGGGGGCTTACCGGGATGATAAACGTCATGGCGGACAAGCGGCTCATAACCGAAAACGGTTTTTATTTTAACCCGATCGCCGAATGGCACGGATATAAAATAAATATTGAACCAAGCGACCTGCTGCTCGGGCTGGACGAGCAAATGCAGGCTCATGTTCTTTTTTTTGACGGAAATATCTTACGAAAAAATGACTCGGGCGAAATATTCGGCTCCTTTGCAAAAGACGGGGACGCGTACTTTTTCGCGCCGGCAAATTAGACAGGAGTAAACGGAATGATCAATCTTAAAACATCAAACACATTTTTTGGCTTCGACGAAAACAATCTGCGCTTAAAATCCGTACACAGCGCGTTTGCCTCGGAGCAAAACTTCATTACGGACGACGAAAAGCTTCCCGTTTTTGAAATCGGGTATTATGACGCAAAAAAACGCTTGCGCACGCTTGATTCGTTTTCGGCAAAAAAAATCACCGTAAGCAAAATTTCAGAAGGAGTTTTCGAAGCGGAGTTCGGCGGTTTTGAAACACCCGGCGCAAACACCATGACCGTTTCGTGCAGAGTTTCCGTTTCCGAATCCGACGGATTTGCGCGGTTTGGCGTTTCGATAAAAAACAGGTGCAGCATGCAAATTTTCGACGTCCGTTATCCGTTTGTCGTATGCCCGTATAAATTGGACGGCACGCCTCAAACCGAAGCGGTCGTTCTTCCGCAGGGCTACGGAAGCGGCAGGCTGCTCAAGGGCGATTTGGAATTCGGCGGCGGCAACCAATACAACAGGATGCGCCCGGACTCATACCAAGCGTGGGAATTTTCTCCGTACGAAGACATGTGCGGCCACTATCCGGGTTTGATGTTCGCGCAATTTTTGGCTTATTACAACGACCGCGCAGGCCTTTATATATCGTGCGACGACACGCAGGCGAACGTGAAGCGTTTCAGGGTGCTGCACCGCAAACCCGGAATGAGGCTCGGCGTGTCCCATGCAGGCGACTGGAGCGCGGCAAACAGCCGCAGTCTCGAATATGAAACGCTTATAACCACTTTTACAGGCGATTGGTATGCCGCCGCGGATATTTACCGCGAATGGAGCTTTAAGCAAAAATGGTTCGTGCCGCTTGCGAACAGAGACGACATCCCAAAATGGCTCACGGATTCGCCGGCATACATTACGGTGCGGTCGGTCGGCCAGCTCGACATGGGCGACACGGATTTGATTGAAGATTTCGTGCCGTACGAAAAATGCCTCCCCCTTTTGCAAAACGTTGCCGATAAAATCGACGCGCCCCTCTGCGTCGTATTCATGGGTTGGGAAAGAGCCGGCTCGTGGGTATATCCCGACTGCTTCCCGCCCGCCGGCGGCGAGGAATCGTTCGCCGGCGCGATTGCCGAAATAAGGAACAGAGGCTGGCATGCGGGGAGCTTCTGCAGCGGCACGCGCTGGTGTTACGACCAGGTTTGGAGCGGCTACGACGGGCGCGACTACCTCGACTCGATCGGCGCGGAGGACGGTTATTGCAAAACCGCAGACGGGCAAAATTGGGTGGACAATTGGCGCAACTTCCGCATGAACATTGCCGGCTGCCTGGCCGCAAAAAAAACGCGGGACATGAGCAGACATATCGTCGATAAACTCGTCGGCTGGGGCATGGACGCCATGCAGTTTTTGGATCAAAACAACGGCTCGGCAACGTTCCCGTGTTTTTCTGAAGACCACGGGCACGACGGCATGCCCGGCAAGTGGATGCACGAAGCCATGCGGTCGTTCATGCTCGAGCTTCATGAATCCGCAAGGGAAATGGGTGCGCCCGGCGTTGTGCATTCTGCGGAGTCCGGTTTGAACGAAGTCTGTCTGCCTTTTTTTCAGCAAACGGAGCTG
>WRDG01000178.1 GCA_009783525.1 Defluviitaleaceae bacterium
ACGGCACGAGCTTGACCGCGCAAGAAATCGCGGCGTTAAACACAACAGAGTCGAAGGCCGCGTTTTATGACGCGGGTTTTTATGTCGGCAAGGCGGTGGCCCAAACGGTTACGATGCTTAACATAGACACGGTGGTGTTCGGGGGCGGCGTTTCGGAAAGTTTTGAACTGCTGCTGCCCGGCATAAAGGACGCGCTGGATAAAAATGTGTTCAAACAGGCGAACGGTAACGTCAATCTGTTAAAAACAGCTTTGGGTTACAACGCCGGCTTGCTTGGCGCGGCGGCGGTTGGATTCGCAAATGTTTAAAATAAAAATGATCGCCACGGATCTCGACCGCACCCTGCTGCGCGAAGACAAGACCGTTTCAAATTATACGCGCTCCGTTTTAAAAAGATGCATGGACGCCGGAATAAAAGTCGTGCTCGCCACGGGCCGGCCGATACGTTGGGTTTTGGAATACCTCGACCCGATACCCTGCGACGCCGCTGTTTACCATAACGGCGCGATTATATTTATAAACGGCGAACAAGCGGCAAGCTTCGGTATTCCGCATGAAGACGTCAAAAAAATACTTCCGCTTACGCCCTGCGGCCGCGCCTACGTCGAAATAAACGACATCCTTTACGGCAACGAACCTGCGGAAGACATTTGGCCGGGCATACCGCTGACCATAACGGATTTTTCGGACAAACTGCCCAAGCAAAACGCGGACAAAATTCTTTTCCCGATGCAAACACTTGAAGAAACAGCCGCCGTCGAAAAGCTTCTGCCAAATAATTATTATATACAGCTTGCGGAAAATACTGTCGGCATGATAATGCACAGAGACGCAAACAAATTAAACGGCGCACGTTTTATCGCGCGCCGTTTCGGCATTGACTTATCTGAAGTTGCTTCTTTCGGCGACGACTACAACGACGTTGCCATGCTTGGCGGAGCCGGGTACGGCGTTGCCGTTGCAAACGCAATCCCCGAAGCAAAAGCCGCCGCAAAATTTATTTGCGGCAGCAACGAAGAAGACGGCGTGGCTAAATGGATTGAAAAAAACGCGATTTTTCCGTAGGGACGGTCGCTCCGACCGTCCGGTTCATTTATCAAAACAAAAAAAATTGTTTTATAAATTGCCCTTCGAAAATATTTATACGTACCCGCAAAATTTTTTTTGAGCCTGTACGAAAAGCAAATACATATTAAATTACCGCATTAATCAAACAACCCCGTATACTCTTCCGCCGTCAAACACAACTCGATTTTATCCGATAATTCGCCGCTCATTTTATTTTTTACTTCCGCTAAAAAATTTTCTGTCGTAGGGTTTTTTATTTCGGACAAAATTTTTAGCAATGATGTAACCGTTTCGATGCCGCGGCTCAAATAAATCTCATAAATTATCATTACCCCCCGGATGTGGACGCCGTTTGCAGGGCGCTTGCCGTCGGGGGATTTTATTACAGGCGTGCTTGCATAATTATTTTTCGCCCAAGCAATATGACTGTCGAAAAAATCTTTTTCGTCTAACGACAAAATATACAGCAACGCCGCCCATTCCGCGCCGGTTTCGCCAACCCAGTCTTCCCACGACTCTGTGTCCGCACTTTTAAACCAGTTGTGGCCCAATTCATGTCCCAGCAGCCCGATCACATTACGCCTGATTTTTTCTTTGTCTTCCGTAATATCCAATTTTTCGATTATCATCAGCTCTTTGCGTATGTATGCTCCGCCGCCGGATTCAATCCCCAACGAAACGACCGACATCTTTTTTATTTCTTTTTTGCCGAAGACAGATGAAAGGAATTCCATGATGGCATCATAATTTGAAACATAACTATCGGCATATTCTTTTTCGTTTTTATCTAAATAATAAAAAGCAAAATTATCATTGACCGCCGTATGATATTTGCCTTTTTTTAATGCCGTGATGTTGCCGCCTTCATGGTCTGTTTCGCCGTAGACCCACGACCCGCTTGCTTCATCGTACCTTGCGTTTATCACGAAATAATCTTCCATGTTTTCTAAAAAATATAAAAATTTTATCGGCACCGACGTTTCAAAAATCGACCACGCGGAATAGGAGCTTAACGCGATGCGGTTTTCTTCGATTATATTGCACCAGCTCAAAATTCTCCCGCGAAAACTGTATTCTATTGTCAGCACGCAAAAAGGTTCGTCGGACGAAACCGAAATTACTTTACTTTTATGCTGCCATTGGGGCTGCCACTCTTTAACCGTTTCCCATTTGCATTCTACATCCGTTTGTATGCGGTCCACGGTAAATTCGGTATTCAATGAAAAATTGAAAACCTTAGTCGGTTTAATAAAAGTAACAATGCATTTAACTTCCAATCCGTTAAAATCTTTACCAAACCCAACATATACATTGCCTTGCTCTGAATTGTTGCAAATCATTATGTTGCACCCCTACTACTTATTTAAAATCTCAATCATTTGCTTGATTGCTTCCAGAACCCCGACATCATTTTTCGCTATCTGCGAAAGCGTCAGCTCTATCATTTCCCCATAAAAATTCGCGTAATAATGCGCCCGGTCCGCTTGGTCTGCCAATGTGATAAGCGCAACCGATAAGTCGTGAATGTAGCCGTAATACGGCCCGCCAATTTTGCTCCGCAGTTCATCAAACGCCGAGTTTAGTAAATCGTCGTGGTAGTAATTTTTGAAAACTTCGCAAAAATACTATTCCTGCCGGTCGCCGGTGATGCTTTCAAGAAACAAATATGCGGAAGTAAAAAAATTGAAAAAAGTTGTCCCGGCGAAACCGCTGAATGGGACGTTGAAGTCGATTGAGTTTTTCATAAGCGGCTGCTCTTTTTTATCAAATAAAATAATTCCCATAATCAAGGGTCACGTTACCGTTCGTATCTTTTTCACTAAAACGCGGGCAGTTATAGCGTTCAAAAAAACAATAAGTATCACTGCCCTCACCTGCTATGTCGTTGCGATGCCTGCCAATATTTTCTTCTCCCAATTTTTTGCAAACCGCTTCATGGGGAGGGCCGCCAAAAATTTCACCGTTTTCTTTATTGCCGCAAACCCAACCCACACCTATGTTGCTTTCAGGCAGGTCTAAATATTCATATCCATCCGGCACTTTTGTTTCTGCCGGAAAAAACAAACCGATCCAATATGTAAAGCCCGTCATGTCTCCGCGCATTGTCATCAAACCGAGCGTGTCTTCATCGAACGGCGAAATAACAACCGCTTGTTTCATCTCGGCAAATTTATCGCCGTCCATCCACTCGTCCCATTGTTTTCCGAACCCGCCGCTTTCGTCGCGGTCTTCATTAAAATAACATTTTCCGATTAGCCGTAAAGCCGGAAATTGTTCTATATATACCTTTGTTACTTCAATAGCCATGTGTAATAACCTCCCGGTAAGAATAAAAAATTATTTCGTTTGCAAATTATTTTTTCGGTTGAAAAAAATTTTTTTTGTTTGACAAACTAATCCGTTTACGTTTTTTGCAATGCAGCATGGCTCCATAAAAATTGATTAAATATATTTATGGCGGGAACCCGTTTGTCTTCTAACGGATTCCCGCCATAATTTTTGCAAAAATAAATCAAATTATTTCCAAATCGTTCGCGCAGGGCAGGACCTTGTGTTTAACATGCGGCTCCGACTGATACCACATTGCAACGGAGGAGAGGTCGTCTTGCAAGGGCAGGTAGCGCCAGCCCGAACGCCAGCCGATTGCCTGTATGGTCATTTTAAAATCCGACTGGAAGCGGATCGGGTCCGGGATATGGAAGCGGTACATTGCGTGACGGTTGCCGACTTGATTAGTATGCTTTCCGTCAAGCGCCATTATGTCTTGATAACCTAAAAACGGAGCGGAAAAATTTTTATTGAAGCACCATGCGCCGCCGAAATAATCTTCCGTGCCCGTGCCCACATAACTTGGGAACTCGGCGTCGCCGTCTATAAAGGCTTTTACCTCGCCCTCGCCCCACCAGCCCGCGTTGTTCTGCTGCCACGCGAGCAGCGCGCCCACGAAGTGCCCCGCTCCTTTTATGTTTTCGGCGATGACGTAATCGTCGCCGTACTTTAGCGGATTGGTGCGGTTAAACGAGGCGTGGAAGTATGCTTCGTCGGCGCCGACTGCGCCCTCGTCCATGCTTATCGCATAAAAAAATCCTTTGACCTGTTCCTTGCACAAGCTCTCGATTGTTACGCGGGCATGCTTGCGGAACGGCATCGGCAGGTAGCAGTTCATCCCGCCTGTTGGATTTACATTTATCGGAAGCGAAACCACTTCAAGCGCGCGGTTCCACGGGCACCCGAAAAAATCGCCGAGCGGCGCTTCAACGCTCGGGTTTGCTTCGCCGTCCCAATACATCCGCAAAATAAGCTCGCGGAAATGCTTTTTGTCCACGGTAATCCAAATATGGGTGATCCTGCCCTCCGCCGAAACATCCATAAGATTGGTTTCGGTTCCGCTTGCCAGGTCGATGCACGGGCGCACCTTCCACTTTTGCCCGAGCTCTATTGCCGCGTTGTTCGGGCCGCCCCATATTTGACCGAGATTTTCTACTTCCGGTTGGGGTATGTCCGTCACTTCCGCCATACCGCCCGCACCCTTTTTGCCGTATACATTTTCGGCTGTAAACAGGCGCGTTTTGTTTTTTTTCAACAGAGTGATGTTTTGCAAATAATTCATTGTATCGCTCCTTTTATTTTATTTTGTTATTTAATTATTCTTTCCATGACGGAAACGCTTCTGCAAATTTTTTCTTTTCCGCCTGCCATTCTTCCGCATTCGCTTTTAATTCGAAGCCGCTTACGATGCCGGAGAGTTCGTCCAAAAATTTCATC
>WRDG01000179.1 GCA_009783525.1 Defluviitaleaceae bacterium
ATCTATGTGGTGGAAGACGACGACGACACAAGGGAGCTCGTCTGTTACGCATTAAAGTCGTCGGGCTTTGACGCGAGCGGTTTCGATTCGGCAAAGCCTTTCCGAAAAAAAATGGCGGAAGCAATACCGCAGCTTATATTGCTCGATGTGATGCTTCCCGACGAAGACGGCGTATCCATATTAAAAACAATTAAGCGCAACTCCGCGTCAAAAAACGTTCCGGTTATCATGCTTACCGCCAAGGCCGCCGAGTACGACAAAGTGGTCGGTCTCGACAGCGGAGCGGACGACTATATCGTCAAGCCGTTTTCGGTTTTGGAATTGTTGTCGCGCATACGCGCGGTGATGAGGCGGACGGGTGCGGCTGCAACAGAGCGCGGCTCTTCGTTAGAAAGCGGCGGAATAATTTTAGACGCAAACAGGCATTACGTTTCGGCTTGCGGAATTGAAGTCGACCTGACGTTTAAAGAGTTCGAGCTTCTATATTTTTTAATGAGAAACAAAAGCGTAGCTATGACCCGCGAAAAGATTTTGTCCGAGGTTTGGGGATACGACTTCGCGGGCAGTACAAACCGAACGGTGGACATGCACATAAAGGAGCTGCGCAAAAAACTCGGCGACTGCGGCGGTATGATCAAAACGATTCGTGGTTTGGGGTATAAATTCATATAAAACAGGTGACACATGAAAAAAATAATAGCACGGAGCATTTATTTGACGACACTGATCAATTTGGCATTGGTGTCTGTTTTTTTTACCCTTTTATTTCACGGCATGCTGGAGAGGCAGATCCGCGCCGAAATAAAAAACGCGGCGCTTTCGGCGGCGGCCGCGGTAAACGCGTCGGGTGCGGATAATTTTACGGAATTTATGCAGTCCGGCAATCTGCGGTACACTTTGATCGACGCAGACGGCCGGGTGGTATTCGATAATTTCTACGAAATATCCGAAATGGACAACCATGCCGACCGTTCCGAAATAATTGAAGCCGCGCAAAACGGTTCGGGCGTGAGCAAACGTTTTTCGGGCACGCTAAGGGAACAAACATATTATTTTGCCGTTATGCTTAATGATTCAACTTATTTGCGCACGGCAAAAACCGCAGGCAGTCTTTATGACCTACTGATGCTTATTTTGCCTGTAGCGGTTGTTACAATGGCAGTTTTTGCGGCGGTAAACGGTTCGCTTTCCAAACGGCTGACGGAAAAAATATTGAAACCCCTTAACGAAATGGATTTGAAGTCGCCGAAAACATCCGCATACGACGAGTTAGGCGCTTTCATCCGCATGATCAAGGAACAGCACGAGCGGATAGAAGAACAGGCGGCGGAAACGGAGTCGAATGCCGCGACGGTAAGAGCGATCTTTGACGGCATGCGTGAAGGTCTCGTACTGCTTTCGTGGTCGGGCAAAATTGTATCCGCCAATAAAAGCGCGATGAAATTATTTAACGCAGACGAAAACTGCATAGGCAAAGACGCTGTTTATCTTTCGCGGAGCATTCGGTTTATTGAAATGGTAAAAGAAGCGCGTTCGGGCAAAGCGGGAAACGCAACTATCGAGTTCGGCGAAACGGTTTGGCAGTTTTTTTTCAGCCAATTAAATGACGGCGGTATAATAATTATGATGGCCGAAATAACGGACAGCGTCCGTGCGGAAAAAATGAGGCGTGAATTTACCGCGAATGTTTCCCACGAATTAAAAACTCCGCTGACGAATATTTCCGGTTATGCAGAAATAATCGAATCGGGCATGGGGAATCCGGGGGACACAGCAAATTTTGCAGGTAAGATCAGAAGAGAAGCAGCGGCAATGACGCGGCTGGTCGAAAATATTTTGCATTTATCTAAGCTGGACGAAACAGAAAACGGAATTTCTTTCGAAAAGACGGACATTTATGCGGCCGCAGCAGAAGCGGTCGAAGCCGCGAAACCGTTGGCCGTAAAAGAGGGAGTCGATTTATTTTTAACAGGCGGACATTGCACGTGCAAAGCGAATAAAACGCTGATACAAGACCTTGTATTCAATTTGGTTGAAAACGGAATTAAGTATAATAAATCCGGCGGCAGCGTAACGGTAACCGTTTCAGAAAAAAACGGCGAAGTGTTTATCGGCGTTAAAGATACCGGCGTAGGCATAAACGAAACAGACCTGCCCCGTATCAGCGAACGTTTTTACCGTGCAGATAAGTCGCGTTCCAAAAAAACAGGAGGAACGGGACTTGGACTGTCAATAGTAAAACAAATTGTCCGCCATCATAACGGATCAATAGAAATAGAGAGCCGCGTCAACGAAGGAACATCAATAAGTGTAAAAATTCCTTTGTAGCTTTTTTTTTCCGTATTTTAACCAAGTTTTTGCTAATGCAAGACAAATATATAACGACAATTGACAATGGCGTTCGAGTGATGTAAACTGAAAAAGTTAGTACCGATTGCTAAAGGGGTCACAATTATGAAAAAAATGATAAGTCACTTAACTGCATTATGTGCGTGTGCGTTGGCGGTTATTTTTTTTGCTTCATGCTTCGCGTTGCCGGTCGAGGAAGAAGTTTTGCCGCCTCCGGTAATTAAAGCAAAAAACGTCCGCGACTACAGGACGACTACCGTCGTGAGGGGCGATGTCGTGCGTTACACGACCACACGCGCAAACTACCGCCCAAGAAAAGAAGAATCGCATTATTTTACAGTCAACGACGAATTGATACATGCGATTTACGTTAATGTGGGCGACACGGTAAACGAAGGTGATATTTTAGCGGAAATAGACATGACATACGTTAACAACGAAATTAAAAAAGTAGAACAGGATTTGGCGTGGGCTCGTATGACCATGGCTCAATTGGAAGAAAGACATGCAATTGACATATTGGAAGCGGACATTACGGGGCGTCCGGTTGACGACAGCGTATTCAGCAGCCAAAAAGACGTGATACTGTCCTCAATAGAGAGCGCGCTTGAAAAATTAGAAAAGTTGGACGAAGAAGTTGAAAAGAGGATTTTAAGAGCCCGCATCGGCGGTACGGTTACAAGGGCGATGGTATACGACCACGGAATGCGTTCGACTACAAGGCAAACCAACAACCGCCCGTTTGTGGTTATCACAGACCAAACGTCGGCGGTTTTTGAAGTTTCGATGGGAATGCTTACGCACGAGGATTTCGATCCGGACATTATTTATTACATAGACGTTCAATGGGAGCCGCATGCGGCGCGCATTGTATCTCCCGACGACATAGAGATAAGCAACCCCGACCCGAACAGAATATATATGATATTAGTGGGCGAAGATATGCCGGCGGTCGGCGAAAATGTTTTTGCCCAATTGAAGCTTGTTCATTCTGAAGTTAACGATGTTTTGACCATCCCGAGGATAGCGCTCAAGCAATTGGAAGAAAGAACGTTTGTTTACGTAATCGAAAACGGATTGCGTACTGTCCACGACATCGAAGTCGGTCTTGTGGGAACGATAAACGTCGAAATACTTTCGGGTTTGAACGAAGGCGATATAGTCATAATGGAATAAAGCACTCGGCTGTTAATAAATCATAATCATTGAATTCATAAACAAACGTTTTATAAGGGGATGGGATAATTGAAAAAAAGAAAAAAAATATGGCTTGCGTTAGCGGTTGTGTTTTTATTTTCAGCTTGTGCGAGGGCGGAAACAGACGGGCCGCCCGAATTGATTACTCCCCGCAGCGAGATAGACGACACGGCGTTTGTAACCCGCGGGACAATAGCGCAGGTCGAACAGTTCAGAGGCATAATCAGAGTCGTTTCGGTACCGTTGTATTTTTTGGATACCGGTTTAAGTTTTTTGGAATTTACCGTGACAAACGGCCAGAGCGTCAAGCAGGGAGATTTATTGGCTCGTTTGGATACCAAGCCGTGGGAAACTAACATTGAGAATTTGCAAAGTTCGATTGACAGCAAAATGTCGGATTACGAAGCCGAAAATAAAAAAGCTGAAATAGACATTACAATTGCACAGCTTGAGCTGTCGCGAATGATGCGCCAGCTTGCCGAGCAGGGAGCAACCGGCGAGTATTCGGATAATCTCATGATGCAAATCGAATATAAAAAGCTTGAGCTCATCCGCATGAATAACAATCTTACAGACAGATTGGAACAACAATCGATGTCAATGGTTTCGGAGAGGGAAAGTCTTGCGAATTTGCTTGCCCGTTTGCCGTTAACGGAGCTTTACGCTCCTTTTGACGGAGTTATAACTTACATGATGGCATATGAACCAGGGCAGTATGTCCCCGGCTATCAAAATGTCATATTTATATCCAATATGGAAGACAAATTTTTAGAATATTTAAATAACAAAGATCGTTTGGCGATTTCGTTCGAAAAAACCGTAACGGGCATTATGGACGGCGAACCGGTCATGTTGATCAGGCGTCCTCTGACACGGCAAGAAACAGCAATAGTCAACGAAGCGCTCGGACCAAACAACAACTGGCCGGGACCGGTCAGATTTAATATCGAAGGCAACAAGCATCCTTTAAACGAAGGCGATTTTGTATACATTTATGCATTGACAAACCAGCGCGACGACGTGCTTCGCATACCGTCCAACGCGCTTTATTTCGATTTGGAATTGGGTGACTATGTATATAAACAAGTGGGCGGGCGCAAGGTTTTCCAATCGGTTGAAATCGGTATAAGAACAACCGCTTTTGTGGAAATTTTAAGCGGTCTCGAAGAAGGGGATGAAATTTTTGTCAAAACTTAAAATTGCATTTTCAATGTTGATGGCGGGTTTAATTTTTACGTCGGGTCTTTCCGGCTGCGCGATGCTTGACACATAC
>WRDG01000180.1 GCA_009783525.1 Defluviitaleaceae bacterium
AGATACGGCCGAGGTACGCGCTGTTGTAATTGAACTCCGCCGCGAGACCCGAAAGCTTGATCGGCTGCGTGTAGTGCCGGTCGATGTAATCGCAGAGTCTTTCCGCTATGTGGCGGTGCTCCGAAGTGCCGATGCTGTTGCTTATCGTTGAAAGGTGACGCAATATGTGGCTAACCGCCTGCTTTAGCGTACCGCTTGACCCGATCGCAGTGAGCGCGTCTTCGTAGGCGGAATTTGATACGGAATCCGGATATAGGTTGCCGATGTGTCTGTTGACCGTATGCAGCAGCTTGATGCAAAGGCTCGTAATTTTTTGCACGGTATAGCCGCTGCCGCGCAGCATGTCTTCAAAATTATTTACTTCGCGGGTTATTTCGCTTATTTCGCAGCCGATAAGATGGGGGTGCATCCGCTGATAGATCGCTTCGATATTTTCTGCGTCGCATTCGCCGGGTTGCTGCTTGCATAAATCAATGTCGGCGCACTCAAGCAGCGTTGGATTTTCCGCATAATAAAAAAAGTTTCGGATCGCATAATCCGCTTCGTCATACAGATGCGGCAAATCCGCGACCGAACTTGTTTCGCTGCTTAATGCGGCGGAAACGAGCTCGTACGCGGACCCGTTTTCGCAGATAAAACGCTTGAAATGCTGCATAAGCGCTCTGCCCGAAAGCAGGAGCACCAAAATGTCGCCGCTGAACGCGAAGTCTGAATATGTGCCCGTGTTTTCGCGCAGCGACGTTAAAAAATTGTCGCGGTTTTCTGAGTTTGCAAACCTCGCCACGGCCACTTGAAACCTGTCCGCGTCAGATGGCGGGGCAGACGCCCGTCCGGTGAGCAGATTGTATATGCGTACATTTTGCCCGCCGCTTTTTTTATTTATCCGGTCGATCGCTTCGGCCATTTCGCGTTTATTAAACGGGCGTTTTAAATATGCCTCAATGCCGAAACATATAGCCTTTTGTGCTTGTGTCACGCCTGAATGTCTGCTTATGAAAATAATATTGCCGGCATAGCCGTCTTCGCGCGATTTTTGTAAAATTTCGATGCTGTCCAGCAGGACAAGCGCGGGCTTTTGCGCGAAGATATCGCGTAGGTTTTCTTCTTGACCCGAAACATCGGTTATTTCTGTGTATCCATAAGCCGGCCAATTAATTATTTTTTTTATGTAACGCCGGAAGTTGGCGTTGTTGTCGATAATCAAGAGTTTAATTTTTTACACAACCTTTACAATTTGTTCATCGATTGTTTGTATGAAACTCCTTCCGTATATTATATCATGCAATCGGAAAAATTGCGCGTTTAAAAACGCAGGCATAAGATTAAGGGGGGCATCAATGTACATTTTAACAAACGCGATAAAAAACCTGACGAGAAATACGGGAAGAAACGTCCTGGCTGCGGCAGTGATCTTTGCAGTGATAGCGGCGGCGGTAGCGGCGCTTATAATTTATAACACAGCCGGCGGCGTAATAGCGGATTACAAGACAAGGTTCGGGTCGCAGGTAGTTATATCGGTGGACATCGACAAGTATGTCGGAAGCAATCCGCCGCGGGGCGGACAGTCTGCAATGGCGCTGCCGCAGGTCACTGCCGCGCAGAGCATCAGCTTTGCGGATTCTAATTATATACGCGAGTACACTATGCGCGTCTCTAAGGATGTGACAGGCGACGATTTAAAAGCAATCGACGAAGGGTCAGGCGGCGTGTTTCCGATGGGCGGCAACACTCTTGGGGATTTTATGCTGACAAATAATTTCGACGACTTTGAAAGCGGCATGAGGTATATAAAAGACGGCGGCCCGATAATGAACAGCGGCGAGTGTTTGATAAGCGAAGAGTTTGCGGATCTTAACGGATTAAAAACCGGAGATAAAATTGAACTTTTCGGCAGCATGTCAAACGCAGAGGACGGTACGAAACGGACGGCGACATACAGTTTGACTGTCGCCGGCATATTTTACGACTTTACCGACGAATATCCGGGTATGCGTATGCCGCTGTCGAACAAACGCAATGAAATTTTGGTTTCGACCGAAACTCTCACTTCATCGATGCTCGAAGGCGAGTCGGGGCTTGCTGTTTCCGCTGTTTTTTATTTGAAGGATCCGCAAATGCTCGCGGATTTTGAAGCCGAAATAAGGGGCAAGGGTTTGAGCGACTATATGGCGGTAAGAACGGACGAGGCGGGGTATAACAGGATTGTCGCGCCTGTGGAAGGTCTGATGGGCTTTACGCTTACGTTTTTAATAATTATTTTGGCGCTGGGCGCGGCGATAATCGCGCTGCTTTGCTCGATTGCCATACGCGAGCGCAAATATGAAATAGGCGTGCTGCGCGCAATGGGCATGAAAAAGAAAAGAGTGGCGCTGGGGCTTTGGGCGGAGTTGATAATGATCTCGTGCCTGTGTTTATGTTTCGGGATTGCCGCGGGAACGCTGGCAGCGGAACCAATAGGCAACACTCTGCTTGCCGAGCAGACAAAAGCCGCGCAAACACCGGATGTTCCGCGCGGCCCCATAAATTTGAACAACCCAAGAGGAACGGAAGCGGATGCGATCCCCCCGCTTGAACAGCTCGACATAAGGGTGGGGACGCCTGTTATAATGCAGATAATCGGCATGACGGTCTGCCTCGTTTCATTTGCCGGTTTTGTTTCCATAGGTAAGATAACAAAATACGAGCCGATAAAAATTTTGTCCGAAAGGAATTAGGTGAAGGCGATGAATATAGACGGAATAGATAAACCGGAAAACGAAAAATATGTTTTGTCGCTTAAAAACATTTCGTATAAATACGAAAAAACGACAAAAAACGTTTTAAAAAATGTGAGCGCGGACTTCGAAACAGGTAAAATTTATTCGGTGATCGGAAAGTCGGGCTCCGGCAAATCTACCCTGCTTTCGTTGATAGCGGGGCTTGACGTTTGCACTGAAGGCCAGATTTTGTACAGGAACGAAGACTTGAAAATACTTGACAGGGACGAGTACAGGGCAAAAAAAATAGGCGTAATTTTTCAAGCGTTCAACCTGCTTACAAACGCCAACGCCATTGAAAATATAGTGCTGTCAATGCAAATCAGCGGCAATGAAACACGCGACAAAACAGGCTGCGCGTACGGCCTTTTGCAAAAAATGGGAATCGACAAAGAAACGGCGTCAAGAAAAATTTTAAAGCTGTCGGGCGGCGAGCAGCAGCGGGTAGGCATTGCACGCGCGGTTTCGAACGATCCCGACATAATTATCGCGGACGAGCCCACGGGCAACCTCGACACCGAAACGGAAAGCGACGTGCTTAAAATTTTAACGTCGCTCGCACATGAAAGCGGGAAATGCGTGATAATAGTGACACATTCGAAAAAGGTTTCGTCGATTGCGGACTGCGTGCTGACTATGAAGGACGGCGGCCTCGCCGCAGGAAAATAGCAATTTGCTTCGAATCCGATGATTGGCACGATTTTAAGCGAAAAAAATTCGCAGCAAGATTTTAAAAAATTCCGGGGATTTTACGAAACTTAAAACCGGAGTTATGCAGCTAATCGTCGAATTCTTTACACAAGCGGACACGGGTGATAAAATCCGTTTAATAAACGAAATACGGAGGTAAATATGTATTGCCCGAAATGCGGAACGGATGTGCAGGAAAATGTGCAGTACTGCAATGTTTGCGGCGAAAAGCTTCCGCTGCAGCAGCAGTACGGCGGCGACGGCGGCTATTATCCGCCCGCGCCGGAACGGAACGGAAAATCTGTGGCGGCTTTGGTGCTCGGAATAATTTCGACGGTTACATGCTGTCTCGGATGCGTGTCGCTGCCGTGCGGCATAGTCGGCCTGGTGCTTGGCGTATTGGGTTTTAAAGAGAACACCGGCAGCAACAAAACGCTCGCGGTTGTGGGCATCGTGCTTTGCGGGCTCGCGCTTCTGGCTGCGGTCGTATCCTCGATACTGCTTTTTGCAATGCCCTCCATTCTTCCGTGGGGCGATATTTTCGAAGATATCCTGTGGGAGATGGGCATCTATTAATTGAAAAGTGTACTGTACCGCAGTTTTTTGTTGGCTCTTTTGCCGCTTGCCGTATTATTTTCCGCATTTATGGCGGAAACGGTCGTTGCCGTTTCGAGGTTCGTGCCTAATTGCGTGTTTTATGCGGTGAGCGGCTTTTATTGTCCGGGCTGCGGCAATACGCGCGCTCTCGCGGCGCTGCTGCGCGGGGACATACTCGCGTCCGTCAAGTTTAACGCGACAATACTTTTTTTCGCGCTTATGGCGGCCGGTTTTTATGCGGAGGCGGCCGCCGCCGCCTTCGGCAAAAAAATCCGAGTCGTGCCGCGCAAAACATGGTTTATTGTAACCTCGCTGATATGCTTCGGAGTTTATTATTTTGTTAGGAATTTGTTTGTATAGGGAGCTTATATAAACTCCGAGCAACGATGCCTGCAATGATGTTGTAAAGTTGTTATGTTTGTTACCCGGAAATCTTCACGTGTCACCCGGAGATCTTCACGTGTCACCCTGAGCACTTCGCGTGTCATTCTGAGCCGTAGGCGAAGAATCTTATCACGCTCAGGGTATACTCCGCGAAGGGTCTTTTAGATTCTTCGCCTGCGGCTCAGAATGACAATGCCTGCGGCTCAGAATGACAATGCCTGCGGCTTTAGAATGACAATGCCTGCGGCTTTAGAATGACAATGCCTGCGGCTTTAGAATGACAATGCCTGCGGCTCAGAATGACAATGCCTGCGGCTTTAGAATGACAATGCCTGAGGCTCAGAATGACAATTCTACAACCTACAAGGAGGAGGCTTC
>WRDG01000181.1 GCA_009783525.1 Defluviitaleaceae bacterium
CAGTCCGAGTCCGTTTTCGATTTCGTTCCGCATGCCGCCTGTCCAAGGTTCGGCGCCGAAACAACCTGATATAAGTTTCAAATCTTTTTTTGAATAACCCGCTTCGCCGAGCATCTCAGCTATATACAGCGCATACGACGGTGTGCAGCATAAATGCGTGACGCCGAAATCGACAAGCATCGTAATCTGTCTCATTGTATTCCCCGACGAAGACGGAATTACTGACGCTCCCAGCCTTTCTGCGCCGTAATGCGTGCCGAGCCCGCCTGTGAACAGGCCGTATCCGTAACTGACTTGAATAAGAGAATTTTTATCGGCGTTCGCCATTACCAAACAACGCGCCATGCAATCCGACCAAACGCCGATATCTTTTTCGGTATAACCGACTACCGTCTGCTTGCCTGTCGTGCCGGACGAAGCATGTATCCTGACAATATTGCTTAAAGGTGCGGCAAACATGCCGAAGGGGTACGAATCCCTCATATCCTGTTTGGTTGTTATCGGTAGCTTTTGCAAATCATCCAGCGAACGTATATCGCCGGGTTCGATGCCGATGTGAACCATTTTGCTTTTATAATAAGGCACATTGCCGTACACGTACGCTACTGTTTTTTTTAGCCGTTCAAGCTGGAGCCGCATTAATTTTTCTTTCGGCATGCACTCCGTCTCTTGATCCCAATATTTTTCTGTATGCTTCATGATTTTCCTCCGTAAAATAATAACGCCCGCGGTAATCTGAGCCGATTGCCACGGGCGCGTTTTTTACGCGGTTAACCGGCAATCGGCTTTTTAAAGATAAACACTAAAAAAAACGGAGTGTTTATTGCACCGACTGCGGAATTATAAAAATTATTTTTGTTAATACACATACGCCCTCCGCTTTTACGAGAACGAAATTAAAATCGACGCTCAATTTATAATCATTCCTTAAATATTTGTCAAGCTTTCAAATATTTTGTAGAATAACAAACGCTGATTAGATATTTTCCAAGGAGGAGAACAAAAAAATGAGCGCAGTAAAATTTTTGTATACAGAAAAAAAGCCCGAGTCCGCGACGGCTGCCGGGCAAATTTTTATTGAGTTAAAAAATCATTATCATTTGGAAGGCCTCGTCGGAGTACGGGTGTTCGATCGCATCGACGTCGAAAGGATAAACGATGAAGACTTCGAAAAATGCAAAACTATTTTATTCGCAAATCCAGCAGAAGATATAATCTACGATAAATTTCCTTGCCGCGAAGAATTTTACATTGCCGTTAAATATTTGCCCGGGCAATACGATAAGCAAGCAGATGATCTAAGCCAATGCATACAGGCTGCAACGATGTCGGAAGCGCCCGTTGTAGAAATCGTAAGGATTTATGTCTGCGAAGGCATGTTGACCGATGAAGAAAAGGAAACGGTAAAAAAATATTTTATTAATCCGGTCGATGCCTTTGAGGTTTCGGCCGATCCGCCCGAAACTTTAAACGCGAAAATCCCCGAAGCCGGAAAAATTATTTTTTTCGAAAATTTTTCCGAAATGACGGAAAAAGAATTAAATGTTCTAAAAAGTGAACACGGTTTAAGCCTGAGCACGGACAATTTAAAATATACGCAAAAATACTGCCGCAACGAAGGGCGCGGAATTTCGCTGACGGAATTAAAAATCATCGAAACGTACTGGTCTGACCACTGCCGCCATTCAACTTTTTTAACGCAGCTAAAAAAAATCGAATTCGAAAACGGATACTACACGGAACTTTTCGAAAAGTCTTTTGACTCGTATTTAAATGAAAGAAAAAAATTAAACCGCGGCGAAAAACCAATAACCTTGATGGATTTGGCAACTATGGGTATGCGTGTGCTGAGAGCCCAAGGGAAGCTTGACGATCTTGATGTTTCGGACGAAGTGAACGCATGCACGGTTGTTATTCCGGTGGATGTAAACGGCGAAACCGAAGAATGGCTTCTGCTGTTTAAAAACGAAACTCACAACCATCCGACGGAAATTGAACCGTACGGCGGCGCCGCTACATGCTTGGGCGGCGGAATACGCGACCCGCTTTCGGGTCGGGCATATGTCTACCAGGCAATGCGTGTCACGGGCGGAGGGTTCCCTGCCCTGCCGCCGTCATCAACCCGCCGGGGTAAACTGCCCCAAAGAAAAATTGCGCGCCTCGCCGCTTGCGGCTACAGCGACTACGGCAATCAAATCGGTCTTGCCGCCGGACATCTTACGGAAATATATCACGACGGCTACATTGCCAAGCGTATGGAGCTGGGAGCGTTGGTGGGCGCGGTAAAACGCAGCGAAGTACGCCGCGAAATGCCGAAAAGAGGCGATGCAGTAGTTCTTCTGGGCGGAAAAACAGGCCGCGACGGCTGCGGAGGCGCCACGGGTTCGTCAAAAAAGCACACGGAAACATCGCTTGTTACAAGCGGCGCCGAAGTGCAAAAAGGCTGCCCGACTGTCGAGCGGAACATTGTGCGTCTATTTAAAAAACCGATGTTTTGCCGTCTTGTAAAAAAATGCAACGATTTCGGCGCAGGCGGTGTTTCCGTTGCGGTCGGAGAACTGGCGGAAGGGTTAAAAATAAATCTCGACGCCGTTTTGTGCAAATATCCCGGGTTGGACGGAACCGAAATAGCGATATCGGAATCGCAGGAACGGATGGCGCTTGTCGTCGCTCTAGAAGACATCGAGCTTATGCAAAAACTTGCAGCCGAAGAAAATGTGGAAGCCACAATAATCGCCGAAGTAACCGACGATAAACGGATGGTTATGTATTGGCGAAAAGAAAAAATCGCAGACCTCTCCCGCGAGTTTATCGATTCGGCGGGCGTGGATCTGTATGCGGACGTTTTAGTCGTTTCACCCGAACCGCGGCAGTCAAACAAAAAATTGTCCGATCCCGCAAATTGGCTCGAGCATATAAGCAAACCGAACATTGCATGCCAAAAAGGCGTGGCAAGCCTTTTCGACGCGACTGCCGGCAGCGGAACGGTATTGTTGCCATACACCGGTAAATACCGTTTGACTCCCACACAGGTCATGGCGGCAAAAATTCCAGTTGAAAACGGTTTTACGAAAACGGCGAGCATTATGTCGTTCGGATATGATCCTTACGTTTCGGAATGGAGCCCGTACCACGGAGCCGTATACGCCGTAGTAGAATCGGCGGCAAAAATAGTCGCGGCCGGAGGTTCGCACAAAAAAATTCGTTTATCTTTTCAAGAATATTTCGAAAGCATGAAAGATGCCGTTACTTGGCAAAAACCTTTCGCCGCCTTGCTTGGCGCGTTTACTGCGCAAACTGAATTGGAAATGCCTTCCGTTGGAGGCAAGGACAGTATGTCCGGTACATTCGAGGATATTCATGTGCCGCCGGCTCTGCTGTCGTTTGCCGTTCAAACAGCAAATATCGACGACATCATTACACCGGATTTTAAGCAACTTAGCAGTCAGCTTGTTTTATTAACCCCGCGGTACGACGAAAAAAATATTCCATATTATAACGATTTGCTCGAATGTTTTACCCGCGTAAACGATTTGATTAAGTCCAAAAAAATTATTTCCGCTTATGCGTTAACTCAGGGAGGCGTTGCGGAAGCCTTAACAAAAATGGCGCTCGGCAATCGTATCGGCGCCGAAATTTATTGCGGCAATCTTTACAGTTCAGAAGCCGGTTCCTTTTTGTTAGAGATGGTATGCGACCTTGATGCCGAATTAAACGGATTGACATACGAAAAAATCGGAACGACCGTTGCGGAACAAGAATTGACGGTAAACGGCTTTAAAATTTCACTTTCCGATTGCGAAAAGGCATGGATGCAACCGCTGGAGTCCGTCTACCCGACAAAAATTAATGCAAACGAAAAAAATAAAAATTTTAAAAACGAAAGCATTAAATTGAAAACGCATACGAAAAGTAATAAGCAAATGCCCGCTCCCAAAAAACAAAAGCCCTTTGTTTTTATTCCGGTCTATCCCGGAGCAAACGGCGAAAACGAAATGAAATATCCTTTTGAAAAAGAAGGCGCAGTGACGAGTTTGTTCATAATAAAAAACTTAGCGCTAAAAAATCTTTCCGATTCGATAAAAGATATGGCAAGGCAAATTAAGTCTGCCCAAATTATTGCATTGCCCGACGGAACCGGAGATTTTATGAGTGTTGTGCTTAAAAACGAACGTATTGCGGAATCAATTGCAAAATTTTTATCGCGCGGCGGGCTTGTGCTCGGAATAGGCAACGGATTTAAAACATTGTTAAGGACAGGGTTGTTGCCTTACGGAAAAATTTGCGGCGCAGATAAAAACAGCCCGCTGCTTGCGGTAAATATTATGAATAATTTTGTTTCCGATATGGTTCGCACAAAAATTATTTCCGATATTTCGCCGTGGCTTTGGGAAACGCAAACTGGCGCGGTGCATGTGCTTCCGTTCGCGAGCAAGGAAGCGAGATTTTTTGCGCCGGCCGCCTTAATAAAAGATTTGGCGGATAAAAATCAAATAGCGGCGCAGTATGTAGACTTTAAAGGCGAACCTTCGATGGAAGCCGAACACAATCCTTCAGGCTCTGTTTTCGCAATAGAGGCTGTTACAAACAAAGACGGTCGAATATTGGGTAAAGCTGCCCATTCGGGCCGAATAGGAAAGGATCTTTACAAGGGTTTCGATTTCGATACCGATACGGACCAAAAATTATTTAAAGCGGGTATAAATTTTTTCGGATAATTTTAGAAA
>WRDG01000182.1 GCA_009783525.1 Defluviitaleaceae bacterium
ATGATCGAGGCTGCGCGCATCGGCGCGCTTACGATCGAAAAACTCGAGGCGATCACCTGCGTGTGTTCCGTGGGCATCGACATGGTGGCCGTTCCGGGCGACACGACGGCAGAAACTATTTCGGGCATCATCGCGGACGAAATGGCCATAGGAATGATAAACAACAAGACGACTGCGGTCCGCATAATCCCGGCGGAAGGCAAGGCTGCCGGCGATACCGTGGAGTTCGGCGGGCTGCTTGGAAACGCGCCCGTGATGCCCGTGAGCAAATTCGGATGCGAACAATTTATAAAAAGGGGCGGCCGGATCCCCGCGCCGATAAACAGCCTGCGAAATTAAAACGCGGCAAACCCCCGCAAAATATTTTTTCACGGGCCGCAAAAAAAAATTTAGGAGGATTTAAATGCCAATACCCGACCTCTCGCAATTTGAAAAAAGCGGAGCGATAAAAAACGCAAAGTTCACATGGATCAAGCAAACCGCCACGGGAGACATGTGGCCCGTCACATGGGCGGACGACGGAAAACTTTACTGCGGCGCGGGCGACAACTGCGGCACGCCGGGAGCGAACCTTCCTTTTTCCGCAATGAACCTGTGGAGCGCCGAAGGCGACCCAAAGGAGCCGGACGTCAAGCTCGTGCACCACATGCCAGTCGACCCGGACATTTACTGCCAAGGCGAGAACGTGCATAAAAAATACGGCGTGAAGCCCGCCGGACTTATTTGCCTCGACGGCATACTCTACATGTCCGTGCAAAACATAAACTACGGCGACAACCCGCCGTTCAACCGCCAGCACAACTTAAACGGCTGGATCATTACCTCGGCCGATTACGGCAAGACCTGGGACTGCAATGCCACCCCGCAGAATTTTTTTACGGGACGGGTATCGAGCTGCCACTTCGTTCAGTTCGGGCAGGGAAACGGCTGCGTGAAGGACGGCTATGTATGGGCGTACTTCCCGTGCGGAACCGAAAGCGACGACTCGTGGTGGTGCAACGGCGACGGCATGCTTCTTGGACGAGTCAAGGCGGAAAGCCTGCTCGACCGGAGCGCGTGGACGTTTTACACGCGGGCGACCTTCGGCGGATTTTTTACCGAAGACTAATCGCAGGCCGTTCCGGTTTTCGAGTTCACGCACTTCACCGGCGAGAACCACGTTTCGTACAACCCGCACATCAAGAAGTACATCATGGGCAACTACGCTTTTTACGATCCCGCAACGGGCCTGCCGCGGCCGTACCACACCGAGCCGCACCGCGAATATGTCACGCAGCTTTCACTTTTTGAGGCGTCGCAGCCCTGGGGTCCGTTCAAATTATTTTACAGCGAGGATAATTGGCTGACAGGCGGTTATCAGCCGGCGTTCCCGGTCAACTGGATGGATCCCGGCGGGCGCGGCATGGTCATGCTCGGCTCGGGCAACAACGAATACTATTGCTTCGTGACGCAGGGACTCGAATACGAATGGGCGGACTGACGCGCCGCGAAGCGGTAAAAAATGCCATAGCGCGAAACGGCGGCGGCCATACGCCGTGGCAGGTTGACTTCACCTCGGTGTACGATGAAATTTACGCAAAAAAATATGGCGGCTGCCTCGACACGGCTTTCGAAAATCACATACTGCTTGCCAAATATAAAAAAAAGACGCCGATAGCGCCGGGGTCAAAAATTGAAACCGATCTGTTCAATATTAAATGGGACATGTCGGCGGAAGACGGCGGCGACATTGGGCTGCCGTTCGACCCGCCGCTTGCGGACTATGAAACGGATGCGTACCGCTTCCCCGAAATCGACAAAGATTTTGCGCTCGGGCAGTTGAAAAAATTTGACGAAGACAAAAACGCGCGCTACAGACTGTACGGCGTTACGTTCACGCTCTACGAGCGCGCGTGGAGCTTGTGCGGCATGGAAAATTTATTGGCGGGCATGGTCGCGGAGCCGGACTTTGTTCATGAATTGATGCGGCGGATCGTTGAGCACCACATTAAATTGATGGACACGGTGCTTAACGGAGAATTCGACGGCGTGCTGTTCGGCGACGACTGGGGTTCGCAGAACGGATTGATAATGGGAGCCGCGCACTGGCGCACCTTTATCAAGCCGTACATGAAAACGTTGTGCCGCAAAGCGAAGGACAGCGGCAAGCAGACGATACTGCACTGCTGCGGCGACATTTCTGAAATATTAAAAGAAATAATTGAAATAGGCGTGGACTGCTACAATACCGTGCAGCCGGAACTGTACGACTTGCAAAAATTGAAGCGCGAATATGGGCGCGACCTGTGTTTTTTCGGCGGGATAAGCAACCAAGGCTTTTTGCCGTACGCAACCCCGGACGAAGTCGAAACGAAATGTTTAAAAACTCTTTCTGTTTTGGCTAAGGGCGGCGGTTACATTCTTTCGCCGACGCACAGCCTCACGCCGGACATCCCGATTGAAAATGCGTTCGCGATTGTCAAGGCGGCAAAAAAATTCAACTCGGACTAAAATTTACACGGAAAGGCGCGGGCATTTACAGCACGTTTAGTGCGTGACGCGAAAAAAAAGCATGGACCACGATAAAAAACCTTACCGCCGCGTAGCCATGTACGCCTTTATGGTCGTAGCCGCCGGCACGATTTTTATTTTTATAGCCGCGAGCGCGCGAAATTTTTTAGTCACGCGGCAGTACATAAATATCCTCAATGTAATCAACCCGTTTATGTACGGGTTTATTTTGGCGTATCTGCTAAACCCCATGATGAGTTTCTACGAGCGCAAGGCGTTCAAAAAAATGAAGCGCAAGCCGAAACGCGCGGTTTCGATGTTGTGCACTTTTACGACCATGATCGTGATCATTTTTTTAATCGCCCAGATGGTCATACCGCAAATAGGCTCGAGCATGGAACAGCTGGTCGGCAGGATGACCGACCTTTTCACCGTTGTCGAAACCGAAACGGATATTTCGGATGAAACAGACGAAGATTTCGTTTTAATAACCGAGTCGGCTATTTTTGGCGGAGCCGCCGAAAAACCCGCGGTCTATCAATCCGTTTATCTCGAAAATTACGAAAACGACCAGATGGATTTCCTTGACTTTGACCGCCTGATGTCCACGCGGCTCGGCGTATCGGTTGCGGAGGCGACCGCGGGGCTGCAGGAGAGCATCGACAAAATGGGATTGAACATCAACATCGAACAGTCGACGCGCGAACTGCTCATAAGCTCCATCGCGAGCATCACGGTTTTTTTCCGCGAGTACTCCGCGTCGATATTAAGCGCGACAACTTCATTTTTATTGACCACGGCGCGGCAGATAATAAACTTTTTAATCGGAATAATTATCGCGCTGTACCTGCTTATGGATAAAGAAAGGCTCATGGGCCAGGTAAAAAAATTGATGTTCGCTTTCCTTCCCACTTTTTTGGCCATCAAAATCGTTGACGTCACGCGCAAGACCCACCATATAGTCGGCGGTTTTGTGTCGGGCAAAATGTTTGAATCGGTCATAATATTTTTTATCACGCTTATTTTTATGAACGTGGTCGGCTTCGAATACCCCATGCTTATCTCAACAATAATAGGGATCACTAATGTGATCCCCTTCTTCGGCCCGTTTATAGGCGCCATACCGAGCATATTCTTTTTGATGATAAACGACGTGGGGCAAGGGCTTTGGTTCGCCGTTTTCATTTTGGTGCTGCAGCAAGTAGACGGCAACTTCATCGGCCCGAAAATTTTGGGGCAGTATGTTGGGCTGTCGTCGTTTTGGGTCATCTTTGCGATTTTGATTATGAACGGTTTTTTCGGTTTGTTCGGAATGTTTTTGGGCGTGCCGGTTTTCGCGGTCGTCTATTCGCTTGTTAAAGACTACGCCTACGCCTGCCTGCGCAACAAGGGCCTGCCGGTACAGGCCGAGGATCTTTACGTCCCGGCATACAATGCGGGCGTGCCGCAAAGCGGCGCGCCCGCAAAACATAACAGGAGCATAATCGAGCAGACGATAGACGGCGCGAAATTCGCATGGCACAAGCTCGACGGCTTCATAAAAAAAATCAAGAAGAAGGATTGACCAGCGCCGCGAGACGCTCCTGCGTTTGAGCGAGCATCGCGGAATATTTTTCCCGCTTTGCGTTTTCTTCCGCTATCAATTCGGGAGGCGCCTTAGCCGTAAAACCTTCGTTGCCGAGCTTGCCGTTTACGCGCGCAAGCTCTTTTTCTATTTTTATTTTTTCCGCTTCGAGCCTCGCGCGTTCTTTTTTCGCGTCGACCAGCGCGTCGAGCGGCAGGTAAAGCACCGCGCCCGGCAAAACAACCGGCGCCGATTTTTCGGCGGGTTCCGGTTCGGAGGCGCGGCGCACTTCAACGGACTCCGCTCCCGCCAAAAACGCGAAGAACGCTTTGCCGTTGGTAAACGCTTCGTATGCTTCGCCGGTTTGCGCGGCCGCGATTATCCTAATTTTTTTTGCGGGTTCGACCTGCATCTGCAGCCGGACATTGCGGACGCCGCGCACGGCTTCCTTTATCATTTCGATTTCGGCTTCTTCTTTTGCGAAAACCAAAGCCCCGTCAAACTCCGGCCATTCCGAAAGCATGATCGTCTCCTCTTCGCTTTGCAGCGACAAAAAGATTTCTTCCGTGATAAAAGGCGTGAACGGATGCAGAAGCTTTAACGCTGTGATCAAAACCTTGTGCAATGTGCAGAGCGCGTCGCGCCTCGTCGGGTTTTCTTTGCCGTACAG
>WRDG01000183.1 GCA_009783525.1 Defluviitaleaceae bacterium
CCGAGCTCACGCACGGCCGCGGCCGCCGCGAGCGCGTTTAATATGTTGTGCCCGCCTCGAAGCCGCAGTTTTGCATGAACAAAAAAAACGCCGTTGAAAAAAATATCGAATTCCGTGGAGCCGCATTCGGCACGCGATATATTTCGCGCCATATAATTCGCGTTTTCCGTGCCATATGTAATTACGCGGCAGCCGAGCCCGAGCGTAACCTCTTCGATGCCGGGGATGCCTCCGTAAATAATAAGCGCGCCGCCCGGTTTTATGTTTTCTGCAAATTTCCGGTAAGACGCGTATAAATTTTTTTTCGTTTTGAAATAATCCATGTGGTCTTCTTCTATGTTCAGTATCACGCCGATGCGCGGATAAAATTTTAAAAAACTGTCAGAATATTCGCACGCCTCGGCTATCATGCAGCCGGTACTCCCCGCGCGGAAATTTTTGCCGCTGCTTTGCATATAACCGCCGACGTTTACCGACGGGTCGTATCCGGCGCCGACGCATATGTCCGCAACGATTGATGTTGTCGTGGTTTTGCCGTGGCAACCGGCAATGCATACCGACGAGTCGTTTTCGTTTATCATCAAACCGAGCAGCTCCGCCCGGTCGATAACGCGGATATTTTTGCTTCGGGCCGCGGCAAGCTCGGAGTTGCCGTTTTTTATCGCGGCCGTATACACGACCAAATCGGGGCAGTCATTTAAATTTGCGGCTTCGTGCGCGGTATATATTTTTATGCCTAAACTCCCGAGCCGCTCGGTCGCATCGGAAACATTGTCGTCCGAACCGCTCACGGCAAACCCGCGAGCCATGAGCATTTCTGCCAGCCCGCTCATGCTTATTCCGCCTATTCCGATAAAATGCACACGCTTCACATCATCACCAAAAATATTTTTTTTCACCGTCACGCTCCTTAAATAAATTCTTCATGTATTTAAATTATACAAATTTTTTTTGTATCGTGCTAATATGGATCAAGCATTAACATGGAGTGATCGAATTGCGCAGAAAAGAAATTATCGCCATGCTGGTTGCGGGCGGACAGGGAAGCAGGCTCGGCGTGCTTACCGCGGACATTGCAAAGCCCGCCGTCCCGTTCGGCGGGAAGTACAGGCTCATTGACTTTCCGATGAGCAACTGTATCAACTCCGGCATAGATACGGTGGGCGTGCTCACTCAGTATCAGCCGCTGCAACTGACGCAGCATATCGGGATCGGCATCCCGTGGGACCTCGACAAACGCAACGGCGGCGTTACCGTACTCGCCCCGCATATAAAAGGCGAACAGGGCGAATGGTACACGGGCTCGGCCAACGCCGTGTTTCAAAACATCGATTTCATAAGCCAGTACAATCCCGCCTATGTATTAATCTTGTACACCGACCACGCATACGAAATGGATTATTCAAAATTGCTTGAGTTCCATAAAAAAAACAACAGCGAAGTTACGATCGCCGCGCTCGAAGTCCCAATCGGTGAAGCGGGACGTTACGGAATTATGAACACGGACGAGTCCGATAAAATTTATGAGTTCGAAGAAAAGCCGCCCGTCCCGAAAAATAATTTGGCGAACATGGGCATATATATTTTTAACTGGCCTGTTTTGCGGGAAGCGCTCATAGCCGACAACAAGGTTCATGCAGACAGCGACTTCGGCAAGCATGTGCTTCCGATGCTGCTCGAAAAAGGCCACAGGATGTTTGCCTACAGGTTCAACAGTTATTGGAAGGACGTCGGCACAATCGAATCGTATTGGTCGACCAACATGGATCTTGTCCAAACACTCCCGGAATTTAATCTGTACGACGACTTCATGAAAATATACACCAACGCCGACCACCAGCCGCCGCTTTACACCGGCTCGAACGCCGACGTCCGGACAAGCCTCGTTTCGGAAGGCTGCGAAATTTTGGGCCGCGTGCACAATTCGGTGCTCGGCCCCGAAGTGACCGTGGACGAAAACGCCGAGGTTTACGATTCGATCATAATGCGCAACACAGTCATAGGCGGAGGCGCGAAGCTTTTCAAATGCATCGTGGACGAATCATGTGTGATAGGCAAAGGCGTTGTGATCGGCGAAGGAGAAAACGTACCGAACATCGAAAAACCAAAGGTATACGAAGCGGGCATTACGGTCGTCGGCAAGCTCTCCGTCATACCCGACCATGTTTCGATCGGTAAAAACTGTGTTATATACGGCAAAACGGAATTCGAAAATTATCCCGACGGCCGCCTCGCGAGCGGCGGCTCGATCGTACACGAAATGAATGTCGAGGAGGCGGAAGCATGAGAGCTGTCGGAATAATTTTGGCGGGCGGCAACAACGAAAACCTCGGAGCGCTTACAGCGGTACGCGCAACGTCCGCAATGCCGGTCGGGGCATGTTACAGAGCTCTCGATTTTCCGTTGTCCAACATGTCCAACTCCGGCATCGGAAAGGTAGCCATCATTACGCAGTATAATTCACGGTCGCTTCACGACCACCTGTCGAGCGCGAAGTGGTGGGACCTTGGACGAAAGCAGGGCGGGCTGTTCGTCTTTTCGCCGTACCTTTCAAATGACAACTCGCTTTGGTATAAAGGCACGGCGGATTCGATACATAAAAACCTCGCATTTTTAAAACGGAGCAAAGAACCGTATGTTGTAATAGCAAACGGCAACTGCGTATACAAAATGGACTACAACGAAGTGCTCGATTATCACGAGCGGAAAGATTCTGAAATTACTCTCGTGTATAAAAAAGCCGAATGTATTGAAGACGCGCATTTATACGGCGTGCTCGAATTAGACGATGACGAACGCTGCACGGATATTGACGAGAAACCGCTCGAACCGCAGTCCGACTTAATTTCGCTCGGCATATACGTCGTTTCGCGGACGCTGCTCATTAAATTGCTCGAAGCGGTTAACGCCGAAGGGCGTAACGATTTGGTGAAAGACATCTTCGCGCGGTACCGCAAACGGCTGCGCATATACGGCTATAAGTACGACGGCTACTGGCGGACACTAAACAACATCCGCTCGTATTTCGAATGCAACATGGATTTTTTAAAAAAAGACGTTAGAGATTTATTTACGCGCCAATATCCGTACATCGAAACCAAACCCAAAGACGAACCGCCGGCAAAATATAACAACGGCGCGAACGTTGCGGACTGCCTCGTCGGAAGCGGCGCGATCCTTAACGGCTACGCCCGGCATTCTGTACTGAGCCGCAAGGTTTATACCGGCGAATATTCGTCGATAAGGGATTCGATAGTTATGGAAGGCTGCTACATAGGCAACAACTGTTTGGTCGAAAACGCGATACTCGATAAAGAAGTAATACTTTCAGACGGAAGGCATGTGATAGGCGACAAAGAAAACCCTGTGATAATCGCCAAGGGCACCGTCGTGTAAGGAGACGAAAATGCTTTTTGCAACAACCAACAAAGGCAAAATAAAAGAGATAAGAGAAATCGTAAGCGAATACGGGCTCTGTGTAAAATTTTTGGACGAAGCCGGCGTGCCGGATCTGCGCGTAGCCGAAACAGGCTCTACCTTTTTCGAAAACGCCGCGGCAAAAGCCAAAGCATACGCGGAGTTTACCGGACAGCCCGCGTTAAGCGACGATTCGGGCCTCGAAATAGACGCGCTGGGTAACGAACCCGGCGTGGACAGCGCGCTTTATATGGGCGCGGACACGCCGTACGAAATAAGAAACGACGCGATATTAAAACGAATGGAAAATATTCCCGAAGCAAACCGGACAGCCAGATTTATTTGTGTAGTAGCCTGCGCGTGGCCCGACGGAAAAATTATTTTTTCCGAGGGCTTGATGAAAGGGTTCGTCGCGCGCAAACCGGCCGGCAGCAACGGCTTCGGGTACGACCCGATTTTTTATTTGCCGCAGTACCAAATGACGTCGGCGGAGCTTCCGCCGGAAACAAAAAATAAAATAAGCCACAGGGCGGAAGCCGTGCGGCGCATGTGCGCCACGCTCGCGGTTTTATGACTATTTTAGTTACGGGCGACTCACACGGAGACTCGGAGTGCATATCGGATTTGCTGTGTATTTATAAAAATCAAGTGGACGCCGCAGTCCATCTCGGAAACACGCCGCATGATTTGCTGCAGTTTAAAGACGAATATCCGCATTTGGTTTTTCATGCGATTATAGGCAACTGGGATTCTAACACCGACGGAGCGCACGAAGATCTGCTTTTAAAAATAAACGGAAAGCGCGTCGCCCTGACACACGGCGACCGATACGGAGTAAAGTCCGGCACTGACAGGATCGTCGAATATGCACAAAGAAAAAACGCGGACGTTTGCCTGTACGGGCATACGCATATCGAAACCAAATTCGAAATCGGCGGCATTTTATTTTTAAACCCGGGACGCTCGTCGAAAAAAAATTCTGCGAACAACAAAATAAACCACGGGCTGTTAAAAATTTCCGAAGACGGCAAAATAACAAGCGCTTTGCTGCAGGCAAACTCAACTTAATTTTTTTTTGCTAAATATTCGGCGGCATAAGTTTTGTAAAATTATTTTTTATTCGAAAGCAACGTTAAGATTATTTTTTTAGGAGTATCGCGATGGCGCTATGGAAAATGCGTGAATCGGACGCCAATATAAATTTCATGTCCGAAATTCTCGGCATAAACCCGATTGCGGCTCGTGTAATGGCTAACCGCGGCATACGGAGCAAAAAAGCCGCCGAAAGTTATTTGCGGC
>WRDG01000184.1 GCA_009783525.1 Defluviitaleaceae bacterium
CCGCGCAGAGACCTATGATCAGGCAGGCCGATGTTATCGCGAGGCTTTCTAAAACGAGACCCACCGCGACATTTTTCTTTTTCATGCCCATCGCACGCAGCACGCCCACTTCGTATTTGCGTTCGCGTATAAAAAGCGACGACAGCAGCAGCAGTACCAGCCCGCCCAGTATCAAGACCACCGCCATGAACGTCAGCGAAATGTTCGCCATGCCCTGCACGGGGCCCACGATTTTGTTGTAGGCATCTTCGTCGATGGTTACTTTATAGTCGAGCGAAAGCCCGGCGGCCCTCGCCTCGCGTTCGAACGCGGGCAGGAGCTCCGGGCTTTTTAATTCGTAGGCCGCCGTGTCCGAGCGCGGGTCGGTCTTGCCGTAGTCGAAGGCCGTTTTATAATTGGTTATGATGTCGTTGCGCACATTTATGGCGGCCGGCGCGTCTATCGCCGAGCCGAACATGTTGGTCGTAAAATCAAAGTAGATGCCGACCACTTTTAATGTAAGGGGATTGTTTTCTACCATGCCCTGCGCTATGCGGATCGTGTCGCCAACAGCGAGGCCGTTTAGCTCGGCGAAGTCTTCGCTCACGATACATTCGAAGTCGTTGTGCGGGAACACGCCGGACACGAGCCCGCGCAGCCCGTCGGTAAAGTCCGTGTTGCGCCCTATGTCCGAATAGCCCTTGACGTTCATGGTGGGGAACCGCGCCGCGCTGCCGCCGTTAGGCGCGACGGGCACAACCGCGCCGCCGCCGGTTTCGCCGAGGCCGCGCAGCGTGTCGCTCACCGACGGCACATGGCTGCACAGTTCTGCGGCAAGCAGATGCTCCGAGTCCGCAAGCCTCGCGTACACGTCGCGCAGCGGCACGGTCTGCGCGCTCGGCCTGCCGGACATGACGCTGAGCCTGTCCATGTCGGGGTTGATGTAAACCCGCGCGCCGAACTGTTCCTTATAGCCGCTTATGACGGCGGCGCTCGCGGTGTAAATGATAAGCGAAACGGCGGTGGAGACGACCACCGCCAGGATGATCGCGCCGGACAAAATATTTCTGCCCTTGTTGCGCGCGAGGTTTTTTAGTGCGTTTGACAATATGTACATACGTGCCTCCGAAAAATTTGATTGGTATTTATTGATGGGAAACAAGACTGCGGCTTTTTTATTCTTCAAACTTTTTTTGATAGCAGTACCATTCCAGGTCGAACAGAAACGCTTCTCCGCAGCGCTCGAAGCCGTTTTTGTCGTACATGGCGAGGGCGGCGCCGTTGTGCCTGCTCACTAAAAATCTCATGCCGTCGAAGCCGTTTGATCTCGCCGCTTCCGATATGTGCCGCAGCATTGTTTCGCCCACGCCTTTGCGGTGCATCTTGGGCACGACGCCTATGCGCGCAAGCTCGCAGGGATTTTTCGGCTTCCAGTCGATATGCAGCTCACTGAGGTCGTTAAATAAGCCCGCCGACGCGACGGCTATTATCTCGCCGTCCTTTTTTAACGTGTACAGCCAGCCGTTTGCGAAATCTTCTTCCGCCGTTTCAATGTTTGGGTAATGCTCGCTCCATGTGCCGCCGGGAAAGTTGTAAAGGCTGCGGTACACGTCGGCCACGGCGGGGATGTCTTCACGCGAGGCGGGCGAAAAAACTAAGTTGTCCATTTTTTTTCGATGCCTTTCTGTTTTTGTTTTGCAAAAAAATATTGAAGCCGGGATGTCAACGGCGTTCCCAGCGTTTGCGTTAAAGTTTATATTAAAAAAATATTTTTTTAAACCCTCTTGCAGTTGACGCGGCGTCAAGCGTTATCTTAATGCGGCAACCGCAAAAATTTAAGGGAGCGACGAAAAAAATATGGACGGATTGACTGCGATTGGCAAAGCGGCGGCGGACTTCGGCATAAGCAGCCGCACGCTGCGGCATTGGGAAGCCGAAGGCTTGATAAAATGCGCGAGGGACGCGCAGTCCGGCAGGCGGGTGTACGACGAGGACGCGATCAGGTGCATACGCACGATCGACGTTCTTAGGCGGCTCGACTTTTCACTTGCGGAAGTTAAGGAATACATGAGCCGGCAAAAAATAGAGACGCTTATTGAAATACTTCGCAGGCAATTAGTAAAACTCGGTAAAGTTAGCGAGGAAACGGCCGCACGAAAAGAAGCGGTTACGGAGCTGATCGCCATGCTCGAAGCCGAAACGAAAAATGATTTGCCGCCGCTAGCGGAAATGCTTTTGCCTGTGGCAGTTGAAAGGCAGAAGCGGATCATAAAAAAATTATATGGAGGTTTTAAAATGGAAAGCATTAAGACACTGCGCGACGAAGTAAAAATCCGCAGCATGATCCCGTCACGGACGGCGGCGTTCAAGTGCGTGAGCAGGAGCCCGGAAGAAACGGCTTTTAACGTCGTAAACAACTTTATATACGAACACGGGCTCGAGGGCACGGCTCGGATGTTCGGCTTTAACGCGGAGCCGTATATGCCGGACGAAAACGGCGAGTACGGTTTCGGCTTCTGCGCGACAATACCGGAGGGCGTCGAGATACCCGCGCCGCTGTACGAGATGCGGCTGCCGGGCGGGCTTTACGGCGTGATAAGCGAGTACGAAGGAGACCCGATGGGCGGTTGGCGCAAGGTTGCGGAGTTATTGAATGATCCGGAATGGAATTGGCGGCAGGACACGGACAGGCACGAATACCCCGGCCTTGAAGAGGTGATAAACAACGCGGACGAAAACGGAAACCCCGTGCCGTTTCCGATGCCGGTATGGTTTCCGGTGAAGAAAAAATAAATGGATTGATTGTTGCATTATGGTACATAATGCTTTGCATTATGGATAAAAAAAGGAGCGCGCCCATGCTCATCCCCCACCTGCATTTCAACGGCTGCTGCGCCGAAGCATTGGCTCTGTACGAAAATGTTTTCGAAACGAAGGCAAGCAATTTCGACTACACAGACGGCAAAATCGCACACGCGGAAATAAATATCCATGGCCAAACGGTTTGGCTCAACGACAACCGGGAGCAAATCATTAAAAATTTTCGCATCGGCGGCACGGAAGGAACACCTTCGGAGTTCCTTTGCACGGCGCATTTGGTGCTTACGTTCGGCACGAAGGAAGAATTGCTTGACTGTTACGAAAAAATAAAAACGGAGGCGGACACTCCGCTTCCGTTTTCCAAAACGCCGTACAGCGAACTGTCCGGAAATTTTTTGGACAGGTTCGGCGTGCTGTGGGGGTTCATAGTGACGCGGCGTACATAGAATAATTCCCCGGAAAATTTATAAACGTCCCGTCGCGGTAAACAAGCAGCCTCGTCGCCGTCTTGTCAATAAAAAACGTGTCGTGGCTCACGAAAATCACCGTCCCCGCGAAATTTACGAGCGCGCATTCCATGCCCTGAATGGAAGTGATGTCGAGATGGTTGGTCGGCTCGTCCAAAATTATCGTGTTGCAGCCCGAGAGCAGGCACTTGGCCAGCGCGACCCGCGCCTTTTGGCCGCCGGAGAGATTGCCTATTTTGTCTGCGATGGTAAAATCCGAAAAGCCGAACAATTTTAAAAATGCGTTCACTTTTTTGCGCTGCGCCCCGTAAGCGTCGCCGTACACGTTTATGTTGTGCGTGACCGTGTCGTCTTCGTCGAGGCCGTCTAAAATTTCGTTGAAATAAATCATCTTTGAACCGGGCGCCCATGCCAACCTGCCCGTAAACGGTTCGATCTCGCCCGTAAGCGTTTTTATCAGCGTCGTCTTGCCGCAGCCGTTCCTGCCGACCACAGCCATGCGCTCGCCGCCGAACAGCTCGAAGCTCACGCTTTCAAAAACAAGGTTGTCGCCGTAGCACGCCGAAAGACCCTCGGCGTTTAATATTCTGTCCGGCACATGCCGCCCCCTGTACAGCGACGTGACGATCGTCTCCGCGGGGGACGGCGTTATTTTTTTCGTTATTGCAGAAATTTTCTTTTCCAATTTGCCGCGCCCGGCCCTGTTGTTTTTGATCAGCTTCTGCAGCTCCGCCCTGTCCTTTATGGCGTTTTCTTCCATCACAAGCAGTTCTTCCTCGTGGACGAACTCGCGCTCGATCTCCCTACACTTTAATTTTCTTTGCCTCACATAGCCCGGATAGCCGCCCGTATACTCGTGCAGCCTGTTGTTTTCGATTTCGACGATCCTTGCGGCCGCGCCGTCCAAAAAATTTCTGTCGTGCGAAACCGCGACTACGGCCGCCTTGCTTTTTTTAATCCATTCCGCAAGCCATGCCACGCCCTCCGCGTCCAAAAAATTGGTCGGCTCGTCCAGCAGCATAACGTTCGGCTCTCGAATAAGCAGCAGCGCGAGGCTTGCGCGGTTGCGCCAGCCGCCGGACAGTTGCGCGGCAGGCAAATTTCGGTGCTCTTCGCTGAAATTCAACTTGGACAGAACCGTGGAAATTTTATATTTATAATTCCAGCCGTCTATCAGATCCATTTCGGCGAACATTTTCGTCTGCCTGCCGACAAGCGCCTTTAATTCTTTTTCGCTTGCGCATTTCGAAATTTCTTCTTCGATTTTTTTCAACTTGCCTTCAAGCTCATGAACGTCGCGGAACTCGTGTTCCAACAGATCTAAAATGCTCTCGTCGCCGCCGAGCTCGGAAAACTGCGAAAAATATCCGAACGTCGTGCCATGGTCGAACTCGACCGTCCCTTCGTCCGGCTGCTCCCTGCCCAAAATTAATTTAAAA
>WRDG01000185.1 GCA_009783525.1 Defluviitaleaceae bacterium
CGGCGATTTCGTTCCAGTACGCGGACGAAAATAATATCATGACGGGTTTTTCAGCCAGCTTTGCACATGCTTGGCGCGCAAACTCGATTCCGTTCATACCCGGCAGTTTCCAGTCGAAAAATATAATACTGTATACACACCCCTGCGACATCATTTCGTCCGCTTCTTCGCCGCTTCTTGCTGTTTCGCATGAAATGTTCAAGCTCAGCAATGTTTCGGCCATAAATTCGCATACCTCAGGTTCGTCGTCTACGATGAGCACGCGGATGTTTTCGCAATGAGCGCCGTAGTCGAATTGGTGGCTGTGCTTATCAACGCCCCTTCGCAGCACGACGGTAAACGCAAACGTCGAGCCCCGCCCCGGCTCCGAATCCACCCAAATTTCTCCGCCCATCATCTCAACAATGCTTTTTGATATCGGAAGACCCAAACCCGTGCCGCCGTATCTTCGCGTCGTTTCGGCTTCCGCCTGCTCAAACGCGCAAAACAGTCGTTCTTTTTGTTCGTCGTCGATGCCGATGCCCGTGTCCGTCACGCTGATCTGCAGCCGGCACATCTCGTCGGTTTCGGAAACCGGCCGCACATCGAGGGCTATAACTCCGTCTTCCGGCGTAAATTTGACCGCGTTTGACAAAAGGTTAGTAATAACCTGAGACAGCCGCAGGTCGTCTCCGATAAACATTCTGGGAATATCTTTATTAATTTTTATTTGAAAAATTTGGCGTTTTTCGTTTACGCGGAAATTTATAACGTCGATGACTTTTTGCAGCATCTTTTCAAATTCAAAAACGACCGGAGACAATTCAAATTTGTTCGCTTCGATCTTTGAAATGTCGAGGACGTCATTGATGACGCCGAGGAGATGCTTTGAGGCGTTGTCGATTTTTTCGAGGCAGTTCCTCATCCGCCCTGCATCCGCCGCGGACAAACCAATCGAAGTCATGCCGATGATAGCGTTCATCGGCGTACGCATTTCATGGCTCATATTGGCCAAAAAAAATGTTTTGGCCTGGTTTGCGGCGTCCGCCTCCGATGTCCGCAGCTGCACAAGCTTGTCGAGCCGCTTGCTCTCGTTGCGGTTTCTGTAAGAGTTGATTATAAGGAACAGAAGGATAAGCAAAACGACGGGTGCGCTTACGACCCAAGGCATCAACGCGCGCGTCAAACGAATGCGGTAGTCAAATGTCCTTCGCGTCCATTGGTTTGCTATGCCCTGCGTATCAATCATCGTCAGTGTTTTATCAACCAAGGAGCACAGCTCCGCTTCATTAATATTGAACCCAAATACTGAGTCGATTCTTCGGTCAAACACTATGTTTGCTTTATACCCCGGCTCTTCCCGATAATTGGTAAGGGCGAGCAGTTTGTACATGCTTGCGATGATCATATCAACCTCATCGCGCGCTAAAGCGTCGAAGGCCGTATCCGAACCCTCATAAAAAACCGAATACCTGTGATCCGGGAACCAGGACTCAAACATTTCCTGATAGGCGGTATTTTTTGTAATGCCGACTCTCGTATACAGTATTTCGTTAATTGCAATATTCGGCGCTTCCGCTTTAGAAATAAGCGCATAATTATCGCTCAGGAGAATCGTAGACGGCCAGAGATACTTCCCTTCCCTGTCGGGGCTGCGTATCAATTCGGAAATCATCGATACATCACCCCTGTCAAGCATACCCAGCAACTCCGACCATTCCGCCGTAGGCCCGTTGGCAAGCTTGAACTCTAAACCCGTGAGTTTTTCAACTTCGCGCAGCACATCGAAAACTATTCCCTGCCACTCTTTTTCTTTCGTATTATAAAAGCTCAAAGGATAATTTTCGTATTCCGCCGCAAAATATACGATCTTGTTATTGTCTATGTACTCTCTTTCGTCCGCGCTCAGCTTCATCCGAAGCTTGTTTTCAAGATACTCGTCGTAACCGAGTTTATATAATGTGGTTAAATGATGGATTATGCCCTGTTGCAAGGCTTTTTGCACAACCGTGATAATCGGTTCCAAATCCGGGTTGTGCGCCGTTAACGAAACCGGACTGTAAATAACCGGAAGAAAATCCGCGGTTACGATGTCGAGGTATATATCAAACGCGGCTTCCGCGTTGCTTTCATCAAAAAACGCATCCCCTTCGCCGCTTTTTAGTTTTTCGTATGCCTCTTCATACTCCAGCACGGTGATGATTTCGTAGTCGTCATAAATTTGCGAAGTGACGTCTTCAATCGTTGTGACGCCCTCAAAAAAAACATACCTCAGCGGACGCGACAGCGCAATTTCCCTTAAAGGCAAACTGCCTTCGATCCGGAAAGACTTGACCGTACGCATCGCAATGGGGTCGGTCATAAAATATTCCAGCCTGCGCTCCTCGGTAGCCGTCAGCTCACCGGTAAAGTCAACTTCCCCCGATTCCAGGCCGTCAATCAAATCTCCCCATTCATAAATAACCGGCACAAAATCGATCCCGAACAAATCCGTCAGCCATTGACATACAAAAACGGAAAAACCGTTTATCTCGTTTTCTTGAATATCAACAAACATTTCGGTAGACTTAGCCATTCCGTAAATAAAAAAATCGAACCGGTTTTTAAGCTCTTCAACTGCCTGGATATCATCATGATTCAAACCGGGGATCTCACGGTACGAGGTAAATATTGCCTGCTCTCTTGAATGATTGCCCGCCGAACTGCCGCAGCCTGCAAGCGCACCAACCAACAGCATGAAGGTCAACAACACGCATATTATCTTTTTCTTCATCGGTCCACCCCTGTATTGTGCTGTATATATTCGTTGATTAATTGCAAGTCGACGCATTTGCTCTTCGAAAAATTCCTTAAAATTTTTCTAAAGAAAAATTCTCAATGCCGGAATTTTCCTCGCGCAAATCCGAGTTAATCAACGAATACTTATGCATTCGTTGATTAACTGCAAGCTGACGTATTTGCTCTTCGAAAAATTCCTTGATGCCGGAATTTTCCTCGCGCAAATCCGAGTTAATCAACGAATACTTATAAACGTTTGTTTGAAATATTATATCACATCTGAAACTCCTTTGCATTTTTAAATATTATTGTTCTATTTTAAATTTCGTGTCTGCTTTTATTTCGAAAGGATTAATACGAAAAAAAATTCTGAAGGTTTTTGCGCGAAATTTATTCAAAGGTTGCTCTAAAACGATTTTTATTTTGATAATCGGCGTTAAGTGTTTTCGCAAAGACAGAGCCGAAAAAGAAGCAGAAAATTTTTTTGCGTTACATTATTTTAATGGAGGTTTGAACATGAATTTTTTTATATTTTTAGTTGTAATTGCCGGCATAATCTTTTTGTATGTCGGCATAGGAAAGCTTTTAGAAAAGCTGCGTACATCAAGGCTTTTAGCAAGAGAAAAAGAATTAACGCAACAAGGATTCGTCGCCGCGATCAAAATAGGAGAAATGAACGGAAAACTCATTAGCGGCGGAGGATCCACTGCCCCATGTGTTTGTCCGTTTTATATGTATGTGGATGAGCAAAATAAAAAATTTGCTTTCGCCTCACCAATACTTGATAAGGGGACAGTAATACACGGCTTTGACGACTTAGAAGTATATGAACTGTTTGACTTGGATGGTGTGGATTATGAAAAGGCTGTAAAAGCCATGTCAAAAGCTGCATTGGGTTTGGCGGGCTTGGCGACAGGCGGTTTGCTCGGCGGCGCGCTCTGGGGGTTAGTTGGAAGCATTGCGGGCGCAAGCGCGGCAGAGCGTATGTTCGCCCGTAGTGACGGAGCAACTAATTCTTACGGTTTTATGCTAAAAATTAATAGCGGAAACACTTCCTATGTTGAGACATATGATTTTTTTGCGTCGTTCAGGATTTCGGCAAAACAAGAAATGACCCCATTAAAAGATCTCGTCGCAAATCCGCTGCCACCGCCAAAAAATTTTACTCCGGCCAGTTCATTAGCTCGATCTAACGAGCCGTATAAATTGAATGTACGAAACATAATCAAGATGACGCAGGTTTTTGACAAAATTCTTGAAAAGTAACATCCAAAAAAAATTTATTCGCTTTATTCAAAAAACACGTTCATAACTCCATAATTTTTTGCAAAAAAAAGAAGCGGGATTTTATCCCGCTTCTTTTTTTGGAAACTTCTGCATTTATAAAAATTTTTTGCTGCTTTGGGTTTTTTTTCGGCAAAGAGAGGAGTGTGTTTCCCTTTTGTCATTATGCAAGCCGTGCTGCTTAAAAATATCGGCAGCTATTTTTTCGTGCGCTGTCATGCTATTCGCTCCCTCTACCCATGTAATAACTGTAGAGGTCGTCGAATGAATCGAACGCCAGCACTTTACGCCCTGCGTTTTCATACTCCGTCCGATATTCTTCCATTGCTTTTAAAAAAGCGTCTTTGAATATATCGAGATTGTCCGCATCAAAATACTGCATCAAATCAAATTTCTTTGTGCCGCAGTGTTCGTAAGCCATTTCATCAAGATAATTTTGGGCGCCCATCGCCGCAAAAAAAGCATAAGATTTATCTTTTGCGGCGGCACTTGCAATAACCTTATTGCGGCAGTTACACCACAATTCTTCGTATGTTCCTTCCAGATTGTCATAGGTTGGATCAAGTTTTGACGAAAATTTGCTGTGCATCCTGTCATATAGCTGAACCACGCTTGATAATAAAGATAACGAAGCCGCTTTTATCTCATCA
>WRDG01000186.1 GCA_009783525.1 Defluviitaleaceae bacterium
AAAATAATTTTTCATCATTTTTTTTGCCTGCGCTTCCGTAACGCGGTTTGAGTAGAGCGCGTAAAAATTTGCGGGAGACGTGCGCGGGCTCAGCTCTCCCGTGTCGGTTCTGCGGTTTAAAAACATCCCGCTATCCTCGCACCACAGCGTGTCAAGCCCGTCTTTTGTATGCTCTGCGCGTTTGCGCAATTCTGCTGCTTCGCTCCTGCCTATTTCTTCCGCCAAATCCGCAAGCGCTTCGCAGTCCATTATATACAGTCCCGTTAGTCCGACATCGGAAAGCCGCATAAGATGAGTCTCTTTGTCAAACTCCATGCCATCGTACATCGGCGAGTTGTCGAGGCCGCTTTCTAATGCGGCGCCGAGCAGTTCGTCCACGCCCGTTGTTTCCCAATGCATGCCCCTCCGTATCTCGTACGGGTTCGATCCCCAGCACAGCGTGCCGTTTTTGATCTGTCTGTTCGCCGCCCACCACCGGTTCCAAACGAGCAGGTCGTCGAAAAGATATTCGACGATCCATTTTTCGCGGTAGCGGCGGTAAACTTCTTTTAACGCTTTTGCGCCGACGGGCGGCTGCGAACGGTCGCGGCTCTTGCCGTCGTTTGACGAACCGAAATTCGGCACGAAACCGCTTTCGGTTTTTTCGCCGGTGATCGCTATCAGGTTTGAATACGCGAGCTCCTTGTTTTCTGTCGCTGCGAGCATCGCGGCAAAATATGTGTCCCAGCAAAAAAGCACATAGCCGCCCCAGCCAATGTTCCACAAACGGCTCACAGGCGTACACACCTGCATTTGCTCAGGTTCGTAGATGGTATCCCACGCCATGCAGGCCCTCATCGCCGCCGCCGCTTCCGCTTGGTCACCGTATTTTTCGAGCTGTTTTTCGCTTGCCGCTTTCGCTTTAAGCATAACAGCCTCCGCCTCTTTACAGCTTATTCTGCGCCCGGTGGAAACAGTCACGGGCCTGTCAAGCTTTACCGCAAAAAACGGGGAATTGATGTTGACATTCCTCTCGCCCGTTATTTCGCCGTCGGAATAGACCTCGACCGTTTTGCCGTCAATGCTTCCCACGAGCTTGTCGCCGTCTTTAAAAACGCAGCCGGGTCTGCCCCAAAGCACAGCGGCGGAAACGAGCGCAACAGGCGGCATCACCTGCGGCGCCGCGCCCTCATGCAATGGCGTGACAAGCAGCACGAGGCCGGAAGCGTCCGCCGAGCTTTGCACGCGCACGGCGCAGTCCGAAAATTTCATAAACAGTTCGGTATAGCCGCCGTCCCATGTGCGGCCGCACGGATGAATTTTTTCTTCGTGGTCGCCGTAACGGCCTATCAGCGCGTCGTTTAACACGCGGCCGGTATTGTAAAACTTAAACCCGAGGTTTACGGCGAACCCTTCGGGCATCAGGACATGCGAAAACACGCTGTAGTTGTTGTAGGTGTTAAACCCGCTCATCAACGCGGCGTTTACTGTGTTTTTGTCCATGCAGGCCTCCTGTGCATATTATTGCGAAAATAATTTATTTCTCTCTTTCAAATATTTTAAATATTTTTTTTCGTAGATCTCTTTCGTTTTTAAATTCGGCGAATAAGTTTTTTTCGTTTTCACAAAACACTCCGCGGCTTCTTTTAACGACGAAAACGCGCCCGTTTTTACCGCCGCCAGCATCGCGCTGCCCATAGCGCCCGTTTCGGTAGTCGTTAAACCGGTTATCGGCACGCCCAATATGTCCGCTTTTATCTGCAGCCATTTTGCGGATTTAGCGCCGCCTCCCGCCGCCCGCAAACTGCAAAAATTAATCCCGCATTCCGCGAGAATTTCGCGGTTGTGCCGCAGCTCGAAGCTGAGCCCTTCCAGTATGGCGCGGTATATTTCGTATTTGGTCGTGCTTATTGTCATGCCGGAAATAGTCCCAAACATATCGGGGTTCATTTCGGGAGTTCCCGTGCCAAGAAAAAAAGGCACGGCTATTACGTCGGTTACGGCCGAAGGCATATTTCGGTCGAACAAAGCGTAACTGCCGCGCCCCGTCAAATTTTTAAACCATTTGACTAGCGCCCCGCCGGACATCGTGAAAGCGTAGGTAGCGTAACAACCGTCCTCCGCAAACGGCACGCAGGCGTAGTTATTTTCCGTAAACATTTTAAAGGAAGAAACACCGAAGGTGTTTTTGTGCTCTGTTACCGGCCTGTCAAAAACCGGAGTGATACACTCGACCGAGCCGGTGCCGACCGCGGCTTCGCCCGGCGAAATCACGCCCGCTCCAACCGCCGCGGCTATTTGGTCGTGCGCGCCGGCGGCTATCAGCGTGCCGGGCGGCAGCCCCGCCGCCTCTGCGGCGCTTTTTTTTATTATGCCAACGACCGTCCCCGACGGAACCGGTTCCGAAAGTTTAACGCCCCCAAGACCCGCGGTATGCAATATTTTTTCGGACCATTTTTTATTTTTTATGTCAAACGCCAATGCGCGGCTCGCGAGCGAATAATCGATCGCGGCTTCGCCGCAAAGTTTAAAAATAATATAGTCTGCAACTTGAAAAAATCTTGCGGCTTTTTTATTTACCTCGGGACGGTTTTGCATCATCAGCGACATCTTCGGAAGCGCGTACATCGCCGCAGGCCCGGCGCCGGTTATATACGGCAGGTCGGGCAAAATTTCGCTAAGCCGCCTTGTTTCTTCTTCGCAGCCGGTTTCCGTATACATCACTATTTCTGAAAGCGCATTGCCGTCTTTATCAAAGGCGGCAAACGATTCGCCGAACGACGAAACCGCAAGCGCCGCTTTTTGACCGTGCAAATTAATTTTAGACGAGCAGCCGGCAACCGTCCTGCATACATCCGCATACAAAACGTTTGGGTCTATGCCGCGCACTCCGCCGCTTTTTAAATATTCGACCGCGTTTTCGCTAACGAGCCTGCCGTCTTCGGTAAAAGCGGCGCACTTGCAGCCGCTGCTCCCAATGTCGAGGCCAAAAAAAATCATGCTGATCAACCGCCGCGCTATTCTTACAAACACAATTACATATAAAACGTTTATTGTCAAACCGCGCTTAGTCAATTATACTGATTAAAAACTCAGGGGGAACCGGCATGAAACGCGAAACGGATTACACGCAGCTGCTAAAAGTTTTACATAAAAAAACACCCGACCGGCCGGTGTTGTTCGAACTTTTTTTAAACTGGCGGCTGTACCAATCGCACGGAAAACCATACGCGCCCGTAAAAGAAGACGGCTGGGACATCGCGCGCATGACTGCGCACGCATATAAAAACACAGGTTTCGACTATGTAACGTTAATGGGGACCGATTTCGGTTTCCCGCAGCAAAAGCGCGAACATAAAAACACAATTTCCCTTAACGACGGCGCATGCATTACCGACCGCGAATCGTACGAGCGTTACGAATGGCCCGACCCCGCCAAATGCGACTATTCGCGGCTCGAAAAACTGGACCTTCCCGACGGTTTAAAGATCGTCACGTTCAGCCCGGGCGGTGTGCTTGAAAATGCCATAGGCATAGTCGGCTACGATAATTTATGCGTCATGCTGTACGACGACCCGCAGCTCGCCAAGCAAATTTTTGACGATGTGGGCAGCAGGATACTCGCATACAATGAGAGCGTGTCACAGTACGACAATGTCTGCGCCATGATAGCTAACGACGACTGGGGTTTTAAAACGCAGACGATGCTCTCGCCCGAAGACATGAGAAAATATGTTTTCCCTTGGCATAAAAAAATCGTCGCCGCAGGCCACAAGGCGGGAAAGCCTGTGATACTGCACTCGTGCGGCTACGCGGGCGACGTCATGGAAGATATAATAGAGGACATGAAGTATGACGCAAAGCATTCGTTCGAAGACGCCATAAGTCCTATTGAAGATGAATACGAGCAGTATAAGGGACGCATCGCGCTGCTCGGCGGCATCGACGTTCATTATTTAGTAACGCGCCGGCCGGACGAAATAACGGCCCGTTCGAAAGCGATGCTCGAGCGTTCGTCGTTAACGGGCGGCTACGCGCTCGGATCAGGCAACAGTATCCCCGAATACATTACGGACGAAAAATTTTTCGCCATGACCGCGGCAGCGCTTAACTAACTCTATTTTTTTGCAGGGCAGATTTTATCTGCCCTGTTTTTTTATCATTTTTTAGGACGGAGGTACGCAGATGATCAACAGACATGAGCAGGCGGAAAAATGTTTTAACGACATCATGAACCTGCAGGGCGTCGACGAGTTTAAGGAAACCATCCGCCGTTTGCGCAACTATCAGGAAAACAAAGAAAAATATTCTATCTCGAGGGTTTTTTTGCCCAATTATTTTTGGGTGGCCAAACGCGGCGGCGGGATCTCAACCTGCGTCTACGCATTGTCGGAGTATCTGTACAACGCGAAGATAATCGAATTTACCGGCAAGGTAAAATTTTTTGAGTACAGGCTCGCATACACAATGCCCGACGATTTTTTTTCCGAACTGACGCGGTTTGACAACACCATTACCGAAACTGCCGGGCACCACCGATATTTCCGGGGCATCGCGTGCATAAATATCGGCGAATGGGTGCAGCGCACCAATGAATTCCATTTTTTAAGATTTTTGGATTATATCGCCAGCAAAAACGATAAAATTTTGGCGGTTCTGTTCGTTCATTCAAACAACAAGCGGATGGTTGAGAGCATCGAAAGCTC
>WRDG01000187.1 GCA_009783525.1 Defluviitaleaceae bacterium
GCCCGCACGAGCGTTATCTCGGCGGGCATGGGCGTGTCGTCGTAGGGCATCTTATGCATCCAGGTGAAGCTTATGAAACCTTCATCGAATGCGCGGTTGACCAAATTTACAGCCGTTTCGTCCGAACGCGAGCCGTCCGGTTGATGCATAGGCATGCAGTTTGTCATAAATTTTTCTATGTATTCTTTTTTATTTTTAAATCCGTACAGTTTCACGCCCGCTTCGTTGCAGTCTATTGTGTTGATGTTTTTGTCCCATATCTGCACGCAAATAGGTGACGACTCAAGCATGAGAAGCGCGCGTTCGTTGGCTTCGCGCAAACGCTCCACATTTTTGCCGATTTCCGCGAGGTACGCCTTTTCTTCACGGAGATCCCTCGTGTACACGACCACAACGAAATCGTCGTCGTAGTTAAGCCTGACTAAAATCAATTCGCACGGGACGTCTTCGCCGCTTGGCATCCGGTACATCCATTCGCAGCGGAAAAAACCTTCGCGCAACGTAATGTTTACAATCTCTTCCATTTTATCTTTGGAATTTTTTCCGTCCGGCTGCAGCAGCGGAAACAGCATGGGATATTTTTCGAAATATTCGTTTTTGTCGGCAAGCCCGAAAAATTTTATGGCGGTTTGGTTGCAGTCGATGTTGTTCATGTTCTTGTCCCAAAAATTTATGCACAGAGGCGTAGAGTCGAGCATGAGGCGGACACGGTCCTCGGCCTTCTTTTTTTGCAGATAGATCCGCGTCAGCACAGCGCTTAAACCCACAGCCGAAGCCATGCCGAAAAACAACAAAAACATTTGGATGCTGTGGAGGTTGCTGTAATAATTGTCAACCAGCGTCGCAATGCCCAGGAACCATCCGTTGTCGAGCTCCATAAAATAAATGTTGCGCGTTTCGCCCATGTGATCCGTTATTTTTTCGTTGATTGCGGCGTTGCCGCTTGTCAGCGCTTTTTCCATATCCGGGAGGCTGCCCGGCAGTTCGTTCAAATTAAGACCGATAAGCTCGGAATCGTAGTGCGCTATCACCGTAAGGTTTTTATCGAGCATAAACCAATTGATAATGTGCCTCTCCATGTTGCTCTCCGAAAATTTATGGATCCTGTCGAGCGATACGTCTACACAAACGATTGCGACTCTTTCGCCCCGCGCGTTGTAAATGCTCCGCGCATAAGTAAACGTCGACCGTCCGGTAAGAAGGTCGGCGTACGGCTCGGTCGCCGCGATCTTGCCGCCCGCCTCGGCGGCAACCTTGTACCATTCTCTTTCTTCGGGAGCGAACTCTCCCCGTTCGATCATCGCCGCCCAATCGCGTTCCGGCTCGAGACCGTAAAAAATAATCTCGTCAGGCGATTCGAACATGTCAAACATTGCGAAAATTGTTATAAACCCGACGATTTGCGCGTCGTTGCCAACCATTTTGTTAATGAGCTGAATATATTCAGACACGCCGGAAAAATCCGAACCGTTGTGCAGCATTTCGCTGATCGTTTCGCTCACGATGCCGAGCATCGTTTCCAATTCGCGAAGCTCCGCCGTGAGCCTTGCGTTTACAGATTCGGCAGTCATTTCCGATTCGCGGCGAAGGTGCGTGTTCTCGAGGTTGTAACCGAAAAAAATTCCTGCGAAAACCATTAAACCGAAAGCAAAAAAAACAGAAACAATTTGCATGTAAGGCATACGGACGGGAAAAATGCGTTTAAAGAATTGACGGATCGCCACGCGTAAACCTCCAATGATTTTTTATTCGATGATCGACTCGAATTTGCGCGGGAAAAACCCGGCGTTAAAGAATCTTTCGAATTGCAAAATAAATGATTTGCAATTAATCATCGAATGTTTATTTTTGTTTGACCGGTGTAAATGATAATAGCAGTACAAAGAAAATATGCAAACCATACATAATCAATCATGTCGAGAAAATTTTTTTTGTGTACATTTAAGAAAACGATTAAACTTAGGAACCTTAATTATTTTTTTACGTTGTTGTTCAAAGTGTTAAAAATTAAAAAGATTTGGGGTGACCTGCATCGAACCTTTATTTCGTCTCGAGCATGTCCGCAAGGTTTATAAAATGGGCGACGAAAGGATTATCGCCTTAGACGACATCAGCGTCGATTTCGAAAAGGGAAAGATTTATTGTTTGCTCGGCACGTCGGGTTCGGGTAAGTCGACGCTGCTTAACATGATAGCCGGGCTCGAGCGCCCGACAAAAGGATCGATTGTCTTCAAGGGCAAGCGCCTCGAAAAATTGTCGGAGTCGCAATTGGCGGACTACCGCCAGAGGTATGTCGGTTTCGTTTTTCAATCGTACAATTTGCTGCCGACGCTGACCGCGCTCGAAAACGTAACGCTGCCGCTTATCTTCGCGAAGGTATCGCGCCGCGTGCGCAACAAACGCGCGAGGGTCATGCTCGCTTCCGTGGGGCTCGCAAACCGTGCGCGCCACAAGCCCGCGGAGCTTTCGGGCGGGCAGCAGCAGCGTGTGAGCATCGCACGGGCGTTTATAAATAACCCGGCGGTAATTTTTGCTGACGAGCCAACCGGCAATCTCGACACGAAAACGACAACCGAAATGATGGAGCTTATCACCGGCTTTGCGCGCGAACACGACCAGACGCTTATTATCGTGACGCACGACCTCGACATTTCGTGCTACGCCGACACAATAATAAAAATAAGCGACGGCAACATACAAAGCGTCGAGAGCAACGATAAAAAAATTTTTGCAAATACCAAAAAAAATTCGGAGGAAATCAATGATGAAGAACCGCAGTCCGTTTAAAAAAACAGCCGCCATTTTAGCGGCGGCGATTTTGCTTATGCTTGTGCCTGTTCAAACACACGCGGCGTTAACGCTTGATGAGCTTCAAAAACAAATGGAGGAGCATTTCGAAAGCGTCGAGTCTTGGCTGGAGTATTTGCAAAAGCAATTGCAGCTATTGCAGGATCAACCGACAAGCACGCCCGCGCCGGTAGTGAACCCGTTGATCAAACTGCTTTCGCCGCAAACTGTTACCGTTAAAAGCGGAACAACCACCGAAATAGAATTGCAAATACGAAACATCGGCACTTCCGCAGCCACAGCCGTATTGGTGCAGGCATCCGTTTCCGGCCCGCTGTCCGTTTCGTTTTCCAACAACGCAAACAGCATAGGAAATGTCAACGAGAACACGACGCGAAGCGTAAAACTGAACGTGACTGCGGATTCCGCGGCGGATGCGGGTTCGTACCAGGTAGCGCTCACTTTTTCATACAGAGACAGAAACGGTTTGAACGTAACAGACACGGACATGTTCACCGTCCGTATCGACCCGGCTGCGGTCACGTCACCCCGCGTTTCGCTAGTCTCAATCAAGGCAGACAAAGTGAACGTTAAAGCGGGGGACGCGGTCAACGTCACAATGAATATAGAAAACGCAGGCGACGGCGCCGCGGAAGACGTCAGGGTTTCCGTAACGGGTTTGTCGTCCGGCGGCGTATACATGACGGGCGATCCAAACGCCGCGTTTTATAAAAATATGGCTGCGGGCTACAGCGGCTCGTTAAAATTTGAGCTGGCGGTTTCGCCGCTCGCCGCAGGCGGAATCGTTCCCGTCACGTTTGTTTTGACGTACCGCGACGCACGCGGAAACGCCGCGGAAGTTCCGTATCTTTATTTTATAAACGTGACGGCTGCGGACGCGGCCGGCGGCGGCAGGGCAAATCTTGTTGCAAACGACATTTCTTCTCCTGCCTATGCGGTAAATGCGGGAGCAAACGCGGCTGTTTCGTTTCTGCTTGTCAACAGCGGCAGCGAAACGGCTAACAATATCCGCGTTACGGCGGCTTCGGCGGATGAAAACGCGCTGCCGCCCGTTACGGCCAATATCCAAATAATCGACAGCCTCGCGCCGGGCGAAACCCGCCGCGTGAGCTTCACGTTTTCGCCGACCGATTACGCGCAGTCGCGCAGCTACATGATCAGCCTGCAGATTGAATACGAAACGGGAACTTTTACGGCAGACAACAAGCCGGTAACGGATGTTTTTCATCAATACGCGGGGATAACCGTAAACAATCCGGATTCGCAGCCAACGCCCGGACCCGCCGGTTTTCAAAAGCCGAGGATGATCATCTCGGAATATTTTTCAAACCCGGTTATCGTAAGGGCCGGGCGCGAATTCGACTTGAGCCTTACATTCCAAAACGCGAGCAGCCAGCGTTCGATAAACAATTTAAAAATAACCATGACCGCCCGTGACACTAACGACCGGGGCGTTTCCGTCTTTGCGCCCGTAAACGCATCCAGTACGTTCTACATAGACAAAGTTGATCCAAAGGAAGACATAAACCGCTCGCTCACATTTTTTACCGTGCCTAACGCCGAGCAGCGTTCATATACGCTTGATGTAAGGTTCGAATACCAGGACGACGATTTTATCGAATACGTCGAAACGGAGCAGATCAGCATAAACGTCAGGCAGGTAACGAGGCTTGAAACAAGCGACATGTACATACCGGCGGACGTGCCGGTTTATTCGCCCGTTTATTTATATTTTTCGATTATGAACACGGGAAGGGTTTCGCTTTCTAACATGCGCGTCCGCATCGACGGAGACGTGGACGCAACAAACGCGAATATTTTTATGGGCAACCTCGGACGGGGAAATTCTATTTATTACGA
>WRDG01000188.1 GCA_009783525.1 Defluviitaleaceae bacterium
GACATATACAGCGCGGCGGCGACACATCGCCGGCGGATCGTTTGCTTTCGCTGCGCTACGGCGTTGCGGCGGCGGACATGATCAATAAAGGCTTGTTCGGCAACATGGTTTGTTTAAAAAACGGAAAGATGAGCCATGTCAGCTTAGAGGAAGTAATAGGCAGCGCGAAAGTTAGCAAGAGCAAAACCGTAGACCCGGACGGCGAGCTCGTTCAAGTGGCAAAATCATTGGGCATATCTTTTGCGGATTAAAATAAAAAAAGGGGCGACGAAGCCCCTTTTTTATTGCGTAAAATTATTGTCCTTCGCTTGCCAGGTAGTTGAAATATTCCGTTAGCATCGATTGCAGCAGTTCTGCTGCTTCGTATGCGTCCGATTGACCGAGGTGAAATACCACAAGAGGCTGATAAGCGAACCACGGTTCAAATTCGATTATTGACATCGGCGACGAAAGCATTTCGTAAAAATAATCGTCTATGAACGTCGCCTGTTCTTCGCGGGTTCCGTCAAATTTCCATTTAAAACTGTCGAACCTCATCTTTTGCGAAATGCCGTCGCTGTAAACAAGAAAATCGAAATAAAAAGGTATCACATGACGGTTTACGGATATGTAACTGTTAAGCGCCAATTGCGTCGCACCAACCCGAATATTTCCGTAACCGAAAGCTTCGGGCGAGGCTAAAAATTTTATAAGTTCCCAAGCGAGATCTTTGCTTTGCGATTCTTCGCTTATGCAAAACCGTATCGAATCGTTCATAAGGATGTTTCCTTCCGCGTCCGCGAGCGGTTTGCCGTACGAAAAACCGGGTGAGCTCCCCGGCTCGGCAGATAAAAAATATTGGAAGGTATCATGGAAATGGTTAATGAACGAATAATTTTGGATAAGCTTCCGCTCGTCCAGTTCAAGCACGACGCCGGTATGCACATTGTATGGAAAAAAGAACGAGTCTTCGGGTTTTTCGGGGTCTGACCATCGTTTGGCGTTATCAAGCAAATCAATAAATGAAGGGTTTAAAAAATCGGCCTTCCGATCCGCGAGGCTTAAATATCCGCCCAGCATGTTTCGCGCGGCATGAAAGGTGTCGAAACTGTCGTAAAGCGACCTGCCGCCGGTGTTCAAATTATTTTGGATGTCCAAAAGATTTTTTATGTTCACCGTTTTATGAGTTTTAAATAAATCTGTAAATTCGTCTGAAATTTTATTATTTACCGCCACAAAAATATTTTGGAACAATATTGGAAATTCATAAAGCTTATCGTCGTACTCAAATACGTTAATCGCAGACATGTAATAATCCGATTCGACAAAGAGCAAATCGTTTGCCATTAATTCAGATAAATCGGCGAGTTTGCCGTGCAGCTGTTCGTCGTATAAAGCTAAGCGATCGTATTGGAACGGAGCCATGATCAAGTCGGGAACGTTTTCGGAAGTTAAAATGTCATAAAAAATCGTCGGATAATTTTGACGTTCAAGGCCCTGCATTTGCGCGGCATACGAATAGCCGCCGCGTATGATGGTCGTATTAACAGTTATGTTCGGATACATTCGGCGGAAAATTTCTATCATTTCACCAATGCGGTCAGGTATATAGCCCGTATGGTAGGTGATGTTAAGCGTTTGCCCGGGAATATCGAGTATGCCCGGAGAGTCTTTAATAATAAAATCTTCCGTATCTTCCGTGATCATATTTTGATCGGCAAATGATCCAAGGTCATCTTTTTGATTTTCTTCCGCCGTTTTTCCGCATGAAGCAATAAAGAAGACGCAGCAAAAAATTATTGCAAATATTTTATTTATTTTTTTCATTTTATTCCTCCGCAAAAAAGATTACGGCGACCGCAAGCCGATTATATATTTAAATCGTTGCATTGTCCAAGTAAACTGCATGAATTAAAGCATTTTGCTAAATTATTATCCGTAAATGGTTGTGTAAACGAAATATTAAATAGAACATGCGTTCGATGGAATTGCAATAAAAATATTGATAAACTCATTCTAAATAAGACTATGGACAAAAGAGGTGGCTTTGTGGCTAAACCCAACATAATTTTTATTTTGATTGACGACATGGGATGGACCGACCTCGGATGTTTCGGCAGTTCTTTTTACGAAACGCCAAACATCGACCGGTTGGCGAGCGAAGGGATGCGGTTTACGGACGCATACGCGGCTTGTCCGGTTTGTTCGCCGAGCCGCGCAAGCTATATGTGCGGCAAGTATCCCGCCGCCATTGGCGTAACGGATTGGATCGATCACGACCGCGTCCTTCATCCGCAGCGGGGCATACTAATTGACGCGCCTTATATTGACCACCTGCCGATGTCCGAAAAAAGTGTAGCGTCGGCATTGCGTGACGGCGGATACGCAACATGGCATGTGGGCAAATGGCATTTGGGTGACCTGCCGTATTATCCGCAAAACCACGGGTTCGACGTAAACCTGGGAGGCTGCAAGCGAGGCACACCCGGCAAAGGATATTTTAGTCCGTACGGCATCGACGGGTTTGCAGACGGCCCCGACGGCGAATATTTGACCGACCGTTTAACTGACGAAGCGGTTAATTTAATTAAACGGCATGACTATTCAAAACCATTCTTTTTAAACATGTGCCATTACGCGGTACACGAACCGATTCAAGTCAAAGCTGCGGACAGAGAGCGTTTCGAAAAAAAACGTATCGCACTCGGGCTCGATAAACTAAATTTTTCCGAAGAAGGCGAAGTATTCCCCAACGCGCCGAAAAATAATCCGTACAAGATCAGGCGGAGGCTGTTCCAGTCTGATGCGGGATATGCCGCAATGGTATTTAACTTGGACGAAAACATCGGCAGGCTTATGGACGCAGTTAAAAATGCAGGACAAGAAAATAATACAATAGTTGTTTTTACATCTGACAACGGAGGCGTTGCAGCGACAGAAATAGTCCATTTTACAGACGGGCAATGCCATCATATAACCGAAATGCCCACATGCAACAAGCCGCTCAGCCAAGGAAAAGGCTGGATGTATGAAGGCGGCGTAAGAGAACCGTTGATAGTTAAATGGCCCGGCATAGTCAAACCCGGAACCGAATGCGGTACACCGGTTACATCGCCAGATTTTTATCCGACGTTTTTACAAGCCGCCGGCCTGCCCTTATTACCCAAACAGCATAGAGACGGCGTGAGCATAATGCCCTTGCTGACCGGCGCCGAAGGATTCGACCGAGAAGCTGTTTATTGGCATTATCCGCATTACGGTAATCAAGGCGGTTCGCCGGCTGCTTCGGTGCGGAAAGGTGACTACAAATTAATCGAATTTTACGAAGACAATTCTCTCGAATTGTATAATTTAATAGAAGACATCGGAGAGCTTAATAATTTGGCGAATACACTGCCTGACATTGTTTCGGATCTGCACGGACTGTTGTGCCGGTGGCGCGATTCTGCGGGCGCGTTGTACCCACAAAAAAATCCAGATTGGTAAATCGGAGGCGTTTATGAATGTCCTGATTGTTTCGTCGGAAGCCGTACCGTATGCAAAAAGCGGCGGATTAGCTGATGTTGCGGGTTCGCTGCCTCTTGCATACAAGCAAATGGGCGTGGACGCGCGAGTGGTAATACCGAAGTATCGTTTTATCAAACCGTCGCTTATTTCTGACGCCGTCTATATCGGTTCGTTTCCGGTCAATTTAAACAGAAACATTCAAAACGCTTCCGTATACAAAACAGAAGGAGAAATTACGTATTATTTGATCGAGAACGACCGCTATTTCGGCCGCGACACATTCTACGGATATTTTGACGACGATATTCGATTCGCTTTTTTTTCTAAAGCATCGCTGCTGCTGCTTACTCTTATCGATTTTAAACCGGACATACTGCATTTTAATGATTGGCAAACAGCGCTCGGCTGTCTTTACATAAAAGAAAAATACAATGAATTTCTTGTCGGCAAAAACACGAAGACCGTTTTCACGATCCACAACATGCAGTACCAGGGAGTATTCGAACCGCATTCGATAAATAAAATTGATTTGAACCAATCATTCAATTCGATGGAAAAACTTGAATTTTACGGACGCATCAGTTTCATGAAAGCGGGGATTATTTATGCGGACGCCGTTACGACTGTCAGCCCCGCATACAGCAATGAGATTCAAACTCCGGAGTACGGCTACGGATTGGACGGTTTGCTGCGACACTACAATTATAAACTTTTCGGAATTTTAAACGGAATAGACGTAATAAAATACAATCCCGAAACGGATAAATTTTTAAATTCGCCGTACAGCCAAAAAAATATCAAAAAGAAAAAGAAAAATAAGACGGCTTTGCAAACTCAGTTGAACCTGCCTGTTTCTGACGTGCCGTTAATCGGCATGGTCACGCGGCTGGTAGATCAAAAGGGATTTGATATAGTCGCGCCTGTGCTTAACGAGCTTTTAAACATGGACGTCCAATTGGTAGTGGTCGGTACGGGTGACGGTTATTACGAACACATAATTAACGAAGCGGCGGAAAAATATCCGCAAAAACTCAGCGCAAATTTATTTTTCAGCGACGAGCTTGCGATGGTTGTGTACGGCAGCGCAGACATGCTGCTCATGCCGTCCTTGTTCGAACCGTGCGGGCTCGCACAGTTGATAGCGATGCGTTACGGCACGATTCCGGTAGTAAGAA
>WRDG01000189.1 GCA_009783525.1 Defluviitaleaceae bacterium
ATTTTACGTTGCCCGACGTCGCCTTGACGTCCGCCGTAACGATTGAGCCTCTAAAGGTAATGTTTCCCGAGCCGGTTGTGGCTTTTACCTCGCTTAGGCTCCCTCGTATGTTTATGTTGCCCGACTGAGCCGAAGCAATTGCAGTTCCGGAAAACATGTTGACGTTGATATTTCCGGAAGAAGTGCTAAAGACCGCGTATCGTCCCGCATAATCTGCCGCGCCTTCAAAGACGATGTTGCCCGAAAGCGCTTTAAACGAGGCATTGCCGACAAAGAGCGAATCAACCTTGATGTTGCCAGACGAAGCTGCTACCTTTATGTCTTTTACACGCAGGCTGCTGATTGTCACGTTTCCGCTCGACGTTTTGATGTCCGCGCTTGCCAGTGCGTCAAAGCCGGAAACCAGCAGCTCCGCCGGATAAAATATCTCGATGCGGTAATGGTCGCCCCTGAACATAACCAGCGAAAACGCCGAAAATTTTTCCGGTTCAGAAGTGATAACAAGCGCTCCGTCCTCTAAGCTCCATTTTACGCCGTAAGATTCGGGCGCGTATATCTCGAAGCCGTAATGATCCGACGGCCGCAAAAAAACATTCAATGACGAAACGTTTACGTTTACGGTTTTTATCGGTTCGTTTGCTTTGACCGAAACCGTATCTGCCGGCCTGCCGTTTTTGCTCACGGACAATATGTGCATGCCGTCTCTGTTAAAAATTATTTCGCCGCCCCGCGAGCCGCCCAAAAAACCCGCGCCGAACAGCGCCGCCCCTATAATAATCAAGGCGACCCCCAAAAAAGCAAAATTCCTTGGGGCTTTTCTTTTTTTGCGCGGCATTATAGGCGTTTCTCTTTCTTCTTCAAAAAAATTTTCTTCATTGTTTTCGTTCTCCGCCGCCGTTTCCGGTACGGCCGCTCCGTTATTGTCAATCTTTTCCATAATTTATTACCGTTCGCGTCATGCGCGGTTGTTTCGCGGCAATGGACGCGCCTCTCTTCGATTTTTTTATGCTGTTTTTTTTACGTTATGAATTTTTTTGCCGGACTTTAAAATCACCTTGCCCACAAATTTTGATATGACCTTCAATCCCCGGCCGAACATGGCGTTTGCCGCAAGGAACATCAAAATTCCAATCCCGGCGCCCGCGAAGCCCATGCCCGCTATCAGCAGGGCGTACGCCGCGTCCTTAGTCATTACAACGACCGACATAAGCGCGTAAACTACACCCGCAAAAACCGCGGCCGCACCGCCCGCCCAAAAAGAAATTATTACGGCGAACAGCGATATAAGCAGCGCGACCGCCACCACCGCGACCGCCGCCGCGACCGGGAGCCCTACGGGTATTGCAAAAACAGCGAGTATCACCGACCACACGGCTTTAAGGTTTTTTGCCTTCGACTTGCTTCGCCTGCCGCTAGTTACATAGTTTGCAAGTATGTGCGCCGCCGCTTCGCCCGGCGAGCCAAGCGCCGCGACCGCTTCTTCTTCGCCGCCCTCCGCGTCGCTGATGTAGCCGTCGTAATAATCGAGCGCGTCGTTAATTTCCGTGTCGGGCAGCCCGTGAAGCCTTTGCTTCAACTGATCCAAATATTTTTCCTTTGTCATTGTGCGCCTCCGTCAAAAAAAATGCCGTCAATTTTTCGCCTGAAGGCGACCCACATTCCCCTGCACTCGTCGAGACGGCTCATCCCGCTTTCGGTTATGCGGTAGTAGCGCCGGTTGCGGCCGTTGTGCGGTATGTCGTAAACGGATAAAAATCCGTCCGTCTGCAGCCGCCTCATGACCGGATAAAGCGTCGATTCCGAAACCTCGAGCGTCTCTTTTGCGCGCTGCGTAAGGTTGTATCCGTATGCGTCCTCCGTCCGCAAAAACGAAAGCACGCATCCGTCAAGCAGCGTTCCTGTTGCGGTTATTCCCATTTGACCATTCCTTTCATTTTTTGATGTGATATTGTTGATTTTAACATAATATACGTCGTGTAATATTGTTTGTCTGAAAATATTTTTATTCGGCGCAAATTTTTTTTTTGGGAACCTTTATAAACACCGCTTCGTCAAATTTTTTATCCTTCGTTGGAGCGTCCGAACGGATTAAAAAATTATCTCAGCCGGGTTTATAGAGGTTCCCTTATTTTGCTGCAAATAATTTTTGCATATTTTTTCTTTCAAAAAAATTTGTTTTTACCTTTTGTTTTTTTCGTTTTAAATTATTTTTCAAAAAAAAATCCGCGTGATTTACGCGGATCGTTTATTTTTAATGTAGTATTTAAACAACTGTTTCTTCATTCTAATTGATCCGCCAGCCACGCCGCGTCGCCGCGCACTATAAAATAATATTCGCATACGTCGCTTCCCAGGCTGTAGACCAATCTGTAGCCTTTTATGACTCCGCCCGGCAGGTAGCTCGCGTGGTTTGAGCTTAACGCCGTCGTTAAGTTAGGCTTAAGCTCGAAGCTGAACGAAAGCCCGCCGTCCAAATTCACGAAATATTCTTCGGGCTCGACGCGGTACAATTCCGCGCCGTTTTTGCCGAGCACATACTCGTAAAGCCAAACACTCTGCGGCGGCTTCCGCTTGAACGAAACCGTAACCGAATTTCCGTCCTTTATGTACGGCAGGCTTTCGATATCCGCGCCCGACATGATTTTTTTGAAAACGTCTTCTTTTGGATGTGTCTTGCCGCGCCATTCGACGGGCAAAACCTCCCATTCTATTGTATTGCCGCCCGAAATGACAGCGATAGGCGGCGGGCCGCTCAGCGTCAAAATTTTTTGCGACGAAAACCATGCGGCGGCGGCCGCGCCTATTGCGACCGCTATAATTATGATAATGTGCGTCGGCTTAAACGACATTTTACGCCTCCTTTGTTCTATTAAAAACGGCGCTTGCCGCGCCGGTTCTATTGCACATATTTAAGCACCCTACCCTCGTATTCCGGCGTAATAAACGCGGTAACGAGCGTGCCGTTTTCTTCGTGCGTTTCCGAAACTATTTCGCAGTCTTCATGCAGGCGGCTTAAAAGCCCGCCTTCCGTATAAGGCAGCAGCATACGCATTTTTTTTCTGCCCGTACGCAGCGCGTCCTCGACCTTTTCGAGCAGCAGGTCGATGTTTGTCCGGTTGGCGGCCGAAATTTGCACATTTGAAAAATTAGCTGCAAAAACAGGCGCGATAAAATCCGGCGCTTTGTCGCTCTTGTTGTACACGATAATAATCGGCTTGCCTCCGCAGCCGAGCTGTTCGAGCGTTTTATCCACGACCTTCATTTGAGCTTCCACCGCCGGGTTTGACATGTCCGCCACATGCAGCAGAACGTCCGAAAATTTTAATTCGTCGAGCGTTGCGCGGAACGCGTCTATCAAATTATGCGGCAGTTTGTTGATAAACCCCACCGTATCGGTTAACAACGCCTCCATGCCCGCCGCGCCGAGCTTGAATTTGCGCGTCGTCGTGTCCAGCGTGGCAAACAGTTTGTCTTCCGCAAAAACGCCCGCGTCGCACACGGCGTTCATCAGGGTCGACTTTCCCGCGTTTGTGTAGCCCACGAGCGAAACTACCGGTATGTTCGACTTTTCGCGCCGTTCGCGCTGTGTGCCGCGCACCTCCGTGATTTCCTTCAGTTCGCTTTCCAATTGGTTGACCCGCGAGCGGATGTGCCTGCGGTCGGTTTCGAGCTTGGTTTCGCCGGGCCCGCGAGTGCCTATGCCGAACCCGCGCGTGCCCACTCCGCCGCCGCCCTGCCGCGACAAGCTCGTGCCAAGCCCCGCCAAGTGCGAGAGCCTATACTTAAGCTGCGCGAGCTCGACCTGCGTCTTGCCCTCCGCCGAAGATGCGCGCGCGGCAAAAATGTCGAGTATCACCAATGTCCTGTCCATTATTTTTATGCCGGCCGCCGCGGATATTTTTTTAAGCTGCGACGAAGTCAGCTCGTCGTCCGCTATCGCACATGTGGCGCCGAGTTCCTCCGCCATTTGCTTCAATTCTTCGATTTTCCCCTTGCCGAGGTACAGGCCCGGGTGAACCGCGTCCCTTTTTTGACTGAGCCGCCCGACAACTTCTGCGCCCGCCGTTTCCGCAAGCAGCGCGAGCTCGTCGAGGCTCTCCTCGCAGTCCGCGCCTCCCGCCGATATTAAAATTGCCCGCTCGGCTAAAATATCCGTGTCAAACATATTTTTCTCCCGTTTTTGTATATTTTACAACGTCTTAAAAATTATTTCAGATAAAAAATGATTATAAAGAATTTTGCTTGCCCGGCTTAGCTTTATAATGAAAATTTGAAAATATTTTTCTTGCGGTTAAATTCGGGCCAAAAAAAAACACCGAAGGTGTTTTTGTGCGGAGCTTCGTGTTGTCTAAAAGATTGGACAACACGAAGCCTCCTCCTTGTAGGTTGTAGAATTGTCATTCTGAGCCGCAGGCATTGTCATTCTGAGCCGCAGGCGAAGAATCTAAAAAACCCTTCGCGGAGTATACCCTGTGCGTGATAAGATTCTTCGCCTACGGCTCAGAATGACACGCGAAGGGCTCAGTGTGACAAACATAACAACTTTACAACATCATTGCAGGCATTGTCATTCTAAAGCCGCAGGCATTGTCATTCTAAAGCCGCAGGCATTGTCATTCTGAGCCGCAGGCATTGTCATTCTAAAGCCGCA
>WRDG01000190.1 GCA_009783525.1 Defluviitaleaceae bacterium
AGGCATGTCATTCTGAGCCGCAGGCATGTCATTCTGAGCCGCAGGCATGTCATTCTGAGCCGCAGGCATGTCATTCTGAACCGCAGGCATGTCATTCTGAGCCGCAGGCATGTCATTCTGAGCCGCAGGCATGTCATTCTGAGCCGTAGGCGAAGAATCTTTTCACGCACAGGATAAACTCCGCGAAAGATTTTTTAAATTCTTCGCCTGCGGCTCAGAATGACAATTGCACAACCAACAAATACTCTTTTGAGGAAAAAAATCGATGACTAAACGGAGTGGTTTAGATAGGGAGTTGACATTAAAGGACGCCGCGCAAAAAAAGAACGTTATCGAACGGCGCGTACAAAAAATGATACGCGAGGAAACTTCTAAAAACTTATAAACTGTCAACGATATGGGTCACGCCCAACGAAACGGAAGCCGCCCGATATGCGGGCAAACAAAAGGCAGAATTATTTTAAATGAACCTAAAAAGAACGCAGACAAGGACGGTGAGCGCGAATGAACAATGATAATTTATCACCGGATATGGATAAGTTTACCGAGCAATTTAAGGCGCTTGCCGGAAACATGGAGCTTGTTATACAGCTTCTTGATTTTTTCCCGACGCCCATACAGATTTTTTCGCCGGACGGAACCTGTATTTTTATCAATCGTGCATTCAAGGAAACTATTATAGGCGACAAAGACGGAAATTTGGTCGGCAAGTATAATTTCAATAAAGACCCGATATGTCTTAAAATTTTGGGGCAAGACGTATATGACAAAGTGTCGCGCGGCGAAGCTGTTTCATTTCCGGGTTTCCCCGCGCCCATAAGCGATACTTTGGAAAAAGGTTATATAAGCCAAAAACCGTATGAGTCGGCGACTATGGATTTATTTTTTTTGCCGCTTTGGGACGGCGACACTATTTGCTGCACGATTATGTTTTACACCGTCACGAACATGTATCACGGTAGGGCAGACATAGCAAAAGCGCAGGAGTACATAAAACAGCATTGGTTAGACGATTTTGACGCAGAGCAAACAGCGCGCGCCGCCCACCTCAGCAAACGGCAGTTTCAACGCATATTCAAAGAGGTCGCAGGGGTTACGCCCAACGGCTTTTATCAAAACTATAAGTTGATAAAAATAAAGGAAAAACTTCTTGACGGCAATTTGAGTGTCGAACAGGCTTTTGAAGCCTGCGGCGTAGATAGCCGCGGTATGTATTTCCGGCTGTTCAAAGAAAAAAACGAAATGACGCCCGCCGAGTACAGAAAGAAAAACGGCATAAAATAACCGCGTTTCATGAGGAAGAAACCCCTCCGGGGTTTTTGTGCATCGTAATAAAAAGCTCTCCGAATTTCCGGAGGGCTTTTATTTTTTGAAAAATGTCGTTATCGGATAGTTTTTTGTCGTTATCGGATAATGAAAGCGGCGTTACATTTGAGTAAAGCATATACAAACCATTTTTGAGAAATGGCTTCGTTAATGCTTTGAATAAAAACCGCCCGGAGCGAATACATAAACGAATCAAAATTTTTCTTAACGATAAAAACCGACGAAGGCGAAACGATATAATCCCCGTCTTCGGGTCAGTTTGACCCAAAATGAAAATATACCAAACGCGCGCCGCCTGTCGCTTGAACACGGGCAATAAAAAATAGGAGAGTAATATCATGGCATTTTGTTCAAACTGCGGCGCACATCTCGACGGCGCAAAAAAATTTTGCACGAGCTGCGGACAGGCGGTGCAAACCGCCGAACAGCCCACGCAGGCAGCACAGCCGCAACCCGTACCGCAGCCTTCGTATAAACCCCAACCCACGGCGAAGAAGAAAAGCAAGGCACCGATAATTATAATCGTTGTGCTGCTTATTGCCGCGCTTGCGGCGGCGGCGTTTTTTACAAACGGTTTCGGCTTGTTTGGCGGCGGCGATACTCCAAGCGGCGACGGCGGAAACATTCAAGGCGGTAATAATCAAGGCAACAACGACGGCGGAAACAATAACGGCGGCGACGGCGGAAACATTCAAGGCGGTAACAATCAAGGCAACAACGAAGGCGAAAATAGCGGCGGCAATCAAAGCGGCAACAGCCCCGGCAATACGCCGCTTCCGTTGTCCAACGAGTGGATTGCATTAAATAAAACCAACTTTGCCCCCGGCGAACCGATAGTTGTAACGGTAAAAGGCATTACACAGCAAATGGTCGATGACTGGGCGTGTATTGGCGTCTTTAATAAGGACTTGTCTAAAAATATCGGCGGGTATGGCGAATTAGGGCAAGTGGGCGAAAACGTGACCGAGTTTTTTGAAGCTCCCGCAGACCACGGTGAATATGCGGTGGTGCTTCTAAAAAAATGGCACCAAAACGGGGAGTTTGATGAACTCTTCGTAGCTTCTTTGGCGTTCACCGTTGGCATGGAACTGCAAGGCGGGAACAACGGCGACACAGAAAACAACGGCGAAAACAGCGGTGGAAATACCGGCGGCGGCAACAGCGGCGAAGCCATAGGCTATCCCGCAGAGTGGACTAATGATGTACCGAAAATGAGCGGCACTGTCGTTAGGTCGTTTGCGATGGCTGAAAATCCGCGCGACGGTTATCAAGTTGTCCTCGGCAATAAGAACATTGACGATGTGTACGGTTACATCGAAACCTTGAAAAACAACGGCTACATTTACAACTCCGCAAAAGATGTTGAAATTCCATATGATGAAGTGAACTACACTTTTGCTACCACTTACAGAAACGGAACATGGATGGTTGGCATCACATACACGGGCGGCAATAACGAAGCCGTAGTATTTTTTATGAAAGATGAATCATAAAGCTTTACGCTAATTTTGAAATGACCGGAGAGTTGCGACATGGCGTTTTGCTCAAACTGCGGCGCGAAACAAGGCAATAACGAAAAATTTTGCGGCGAGTGCGGCTACCGAACGGGGCAACCCTCCGCGCCCGTACAAACTGCACAGCCGCGTCAGATGGTTTCCCCCGCCCCGCCGCTTCACACTTCGGGTAAAACTGACCCGAAGCTGCAAAAAAAGAAAAAAAGCAAAGCGCCGCTAATCATTGCGGTCATGGCTGTGTTTGTCATTGGCATAGGCACAGCGGCGTATTTTACAGGCGTTTTTAATTTGTTCGGAAACGCGGGTTTATTCGAAAACGGCGGCGGCATTACCATATCCACGGAAGGAACTCCTTCGGAGTTCCTGAGCACGGTAACGTCCGGGATAACGGTTGAGATACCGAGTAGTACGTCCGCCGATGAAAAAGCCGCGTATGAATACTTGCAAGGCGTGGTTGAGGCGTTTGATTACGGCATGGAGTATGAAGAAATAGGACTGATTCGTCCGGCAGAAAGTTTTTACGGAACGGCGGCTTCCTCTCTTTGCTCCCTGCGCTACGCTCTTGATTGCTTGCTTGGTGAGGAAAGCGGCAACGGGCGCATTAACGATTGGGACGCAATCGCGTCAATGGGTTGGGGTTCGCCCGCCGCATACTTTTTTGAGGGGCTTGTCTGTCACGCGAAGGGTAACGCAGACGAAGCCGCCGCGTGTTGGACGAAAGCGAAAGCCAATCCCCTTTTCGCGGAGGATAGCGGCGGCGATTTGAAAGGTATTGCCAACATAAGCGGCGACGCTTTGCGGCGTTTGCGGGACGAAGCCGCGAGGGTTGAGGATGAAATGTTCAAATTGCATACGCCGTCGTTTTATCCCGTGCCGCGCCACGAAAATAATTATGACCCCGTGTATTTAAGCCGACAAGGGGCGGCGTGTCTGCAACAAGACGAACCCGACGATGTGGGGGCGCTTATGTACTACCGCGCGGCATTATCCGTCAACCCTTTCAGCGGGTACAATTACGCCTGTGTTGTCGTTGCGTATATCTCCATTGGCGACGGGACCGCTGCGGAAGTTTATCTCACGGAGGGGTTGATTATCGACCCCGAAGACAAAACGCTTAACGCGCTTATAGAAAAAATCGGGGAGGCGGCCAATCAATGAAGGGATTTTATTTAACGAAAATCTTTTGCTTTGCGTTGGTGTTCATTATGACGGCTTCCTTGCTCCCGTTCAACGCGAGTGCCGCTTCACAATTCCCGATATATGTACGGAATATGGTAGACATTAAATCCCGTGAAAGACAAATTGAGATAACAATAAGCGGCATGAAGTTTACCGGGAGGATGTGGAACTCCGCGCTGACGCAGGACAAAATTGACGAGATTATCTTTGAGGTCATGGAGCATATGCGCATAGACGGGAACGACATTATTAAATATGACCAACAAATCAAAAAAATGCTCGAAATCATGGGGTTTTCCCAAAAGGACTTTGAGCAAATTGTCGGCAACATCTTAACAGTCGCAGGGTTAGCGTTAGGCGGAAAAGCGGGCGATGTGGTGACAGGGGCGCAGATACTTTACGACATCATTTGCGGCAAACCCGGCGACGCGGAAAAAAGCGTCATAGAAGAAGCAGGCAAAAAGATTGAAGAAAAAGCCGGCGGCGGCGCGTTAGGAAAAACGAAAGGCTGGTACGGCGGGGGCGAAATGCTTGCCAAAGAATGGGTAAAAAGCCAAGTCAAGTTTAATCAAATGAGAGCCGGACTTGACGCAACCCGCGAAATGAACAG
>WRDG01000191.1 GCA_009783525.1 Defluviitaleaceae bacterium
CGGAGAGCCGGGATCCCAAAAAAAAGGCCGCCTAACCGCGTTGAGCGTCATCAACGGGGCTGAAAACGGGGAACCTCAACCCCAGAAGAAAAGAGGCAAACTTATTTGGAGGTTTTTAGATGTTGAAAAAGGTAATAGCTTTGTTGCTGGCAATCTGCATGCTTTCGGTGCCGATAACCGCAATGGCGGACGATGCCGGCTCTTCGCCGGCTCAAATCGAAGGCAATATTTTTAACAACGGCGACGCCAGCGTCGCCAACAGTTTTAACCGCGGCCTGTGGCTGGTTTCCGGACAAGAAAATCAGTTCTTGTCATTAACCGTCGGCAGCGCCGAGGGTTCGCAGGCCCTTAATGTTGTAAAGGACGGATACGGAATAGCCGCGCTGCCGCTTATGCCCGACCGCGTTTATAAATTCCAGGTGCTTACCAAAAATTCGTCCGAGGGCGAAAACCGCGTTTCCGTATTGGTAAACGGCGAAAGCGCGCTGGATTTAATTGTAAACAGCGCGGAATGGTTTTGGTATGAAGGCACGTTTGCAACAGCAGGCGCAGTCGCAGGTTCCGAAATCGAATTGTCGGCCGTTGCATGCGACATGCAAGTGGATCGAATAGTAGTTTTGGACATCAGCACGCCGGCTCCAACTCCTTTGCCGGAAGCCGACCTGGTGCTCACGCTTGATCCTTCAATAACATATCAAACGATCGAAGGTCTTGGGTTTTCGCACTCGCTTGTTTTCGATTATCCGCTTGATTTCAGGGGCACACCCGACCCGGTTTGGATCGATTACATAACCAACGACCTGGGGCTTTCCATGTGGCGCACGTCTTTGGACGCGATGGACGAAGTGACCACGCCCGACGGTTTCCACAACTGGTCGAACAAGCGGCAGGACGCGCTTGCTTTAAAAGAAGCCATGGACGCCGCGGGCACGCCGCTTAAAGTTATCCTTTCATGCTGGTCGCCGCCCGGCGGATGGAAAGTAAAAACAAACGACCAAGAAAATACGATACAGGATCCCGGCGTGCGTTCATTAGCACAGTACAACGCTTACCGCGATCTGAGGCTCCCGCACAACAGGCTCGTCAACGCCGGCACATTAAATCCGGACAATTACGCTGACTATGCCAATTGGTTTGTGGAAGCAATAGACATGTACAAAGAAATAGGAATCGATGTTTACGCAATAAGTCTGCAGAACGAGCCGGGCTTTTTAGAGCCGTACGATTCCTGCATTTATACATGGGAATGGTACAACGAAATGATCAAGGCATGCATACCGATCATCAAGGCCGCGCATCCGGATGTATTGGTATTCGGGGCGGAGTGCATGACGGACCGCATGATCAACGAGCCGGCTTATTGGCGCAACGCCAATTATTGGCGGCAAATAGTAGAAGATCCGGAAACAAACGCGCTGGTCGACCGCCTTGCGGCGCACGGCAGCGGAAGCAGAGCGTCATGGGAACTCGGACGCAGCAAATTCGGATCAACTTCGCAATATAACAAGGGACTGTGGATGACCGAAACAGAACCGACCCGCAACTCTTTCACCGGAGTGGCCATGCAGATAGGTCGGGCGCTCGCTTACGGCGACGTCAGCGCGTTCACTTACTGGTGCATAAGCGGCGAAGATCTCATTTCGCTTGACAATTTGGCGACGCATAAAATTTGGCAGACGATGAAGCAGTTTTACCGCTACATCAGGCCGGACGCAGTGCGCATAGACGCCACGCTCGACAGAACGCTCACCGGCGACAACCTTGTTTTTTCGGCGTACACGCACGAAGAGCTTGACAACACCGTGGTTGTCTTCACCAACTCATCGTCGAACAGTTACATCATCGACGTGACGGGCGCGGGCATCGACGCGTGGGATTATTACATAACCACGGCCGATGTTAACGTAAACAACCAATTTACCGCAGACGTGGACGCCAGGGCTATATCTGTTCCGGCCGGCTCCGTCGTTACAATAATTAAGGGCGCATACGAGCACAACGGTCCGGGCGCGCTCACGGACGATCAAAAAGACAGCAACGATATCGAAATGAGCACGGTAATCGCCGAACGCGGCCCGTATTCTGTCAGCGCGGCTGTCGCCGGAAGCGAAGCGGACGCAAAACACGCGGCCAATCTTGCGGTTGCGCCCAAGCTTTTAAAAGGCGTGGCGTATACCGTCAACACCGTTTCATTTACGGAAGCGACGCCGTACGACGACGGCGAATACATATTCAACATAACGCTCAGCAAAGGCAACGCAGGCACGGTCACGCGCAATATAAACATGACGCTGCGCGCCATCCCGATACAAGGGGCCGAGCTAATTATCGACACCTATGTAAAGCACCAAACAATAGTCGGTTTGGGTTTGATGAGCACCAACGATGCCCCGGGCTGGGCGAATAAAGTGGTCGAAGACCTCGGCGTAAGTTTATGGGAAGACTTTATCGACCCCGCGAATCCGTTTGACGGCAAACAAGAGGCCGTATCGGAATTGGCCGCCGCATACTTTGAAAAGCACGGGTATCCGTTAAAGGCGGCGCTGTCTGTTCTTTCGCCTCCGGCCGAAATGAAAACCGCAACAAACGCGACGCCCAACCCGGATTTTCCGGACGCCGACATGCGTTTGCGCACCGGACGGCTTGATCCCGCAAAAAATGCGGATTTCGCCGAATGGCTCATAAACGAATTGAAAAAGTACGAAGAAGCGGGCATGGAAATATACGCGCTCTCTTTGGCGCACGAACCCGCCTGGGCGCAGCCGTTCCAATCCTCGTGCGCATACACGGCCGTGCAGTACGCCGCTTATGTAAATGCGATCGTGCCGCTTGTTAAGGTTGCTTACCCCGACGTCGTAATCTACGGGCCCAGCATGCCCATGATGTTCAACCTCGCGCCGTGGGCGCAGGCCATACTGCAAATGATCGAAGCCAACCTGACCGGCATGAACAATGTGCGCAACCTCATCGATGTCTACAGCACAACAAGCGGCGGTTCAAAAGAAGACTGGGCAGTGTACTACAGCGGCAACGGACGCTTTACCGGCGTCAATTCCTCGGCGAACCCGTCTTACGCCGGCACGCCCGCATGGTCCGTAAAAACAAACTGGGCCAATGACGAATGGGCGAGCAGCGCGCTTAACCTCGCGTATAAAATCCAAGAAGACCTGATATACGGAATAGTCACCGCATGGACATACAGCGGCTATTACATCGGTGCGGACGATAACGGTTTGACGACGGGCAACGTCTACAGCGTCCTCAAACATTTTTACCGCTTCATCAGCCCCGGCGCGGTCCGTATTGACGCTGTTTTAGACAAGGACGACGTAACCGTAACCGCGTTTGAAAACACGGACGGGACGTACACAATCGTATTCGTAAACGACGGCGACAATTCGTATGAAGTAAACATCGGCGGAGCCGGTCTGCCCGAGTCATTCTATTCATTCATTACCACTGTTTCCGCGTCGGACAACTGCAGATTAAACGGCATTGTAAATTTGAGCGACAGCGTGCTTGTCCCTGCTAAATCAGTTGTCACGCTGACTACAAACTATCAAGTGCCTCTCGTTTACTGCGAAATTTGCGGCGAACTTGAAGACGAATGCACATGCGTTTACTGCGAAATCTGCGGCGAGCTTGAAGACGAATGCACATGCGTATTCTGCGAAGTATGCGGAAAAGATCCTTGCGAATGTATTTTTGTAGTAGGCTATTCCAACGCAAAATACGTAAGCATTGTTGAAACTTCTAAAAACAGCAGAGTTTGGAAGCTGACATTCACTGTAACTAAGCACTTGTCAAACAAGCTGATTGAAAACAAAACATTCAGCATCGACTTGGCGGGCAACAACGCCAACTTAGACGGCAAGTTCAAATTTGAAAAAGGCCACGAGCTTTTCGGTTACACGCTCGTCTACGACATCAAGGGCAACGGTTCCAACATCAAGGCGTTCGGTATCGTGAGCTAAAGTAATGATGTAAAATTTTTTAACGGAATAAAAAAGGGCTTTGCGTAAAATTTTGCGCAAAGCTTTTTTTGTTGTACAACGGCTGTGTTGCGAAATTTAGTATAATTATGTGCAAAAACTTACCCGATAGGGTGTAGCGGCGTTTTTTTCGCGCGATTAAAATACAGTGCGGAACCTCCAAAAAACATCCTGAAAGGAAAGCGCCCGCGTTTTCCGATGCGGCGGAGAATTTGCAACGTTGACATGCAGATTCTTCGCTGCGTTCAGGGTGACATTTTCATTTTTTAAGTTAAACGCTGATCGCTTCGGGGAGGATAAATAAAAAAGCGTCCCGTTAAAGCGGGGCGCATTTTTTTTATCTACAATCTCAAAGGAAAAAAAACTTGAAATATTTTTATTCATGAAGTATAGCTTATATTGTAACAACCATAAATTTGCGGGGCGGTGAAAAAAATGGAAAGGCTGCATGAAACGGATGACCTTATAAAAAACATGACCGAATCGAATCCGCAAATGAACATGCTTTTCGACGACAAGCTCTCGCTGATCGACTGCAATCCGGCGGCTCTCCGTTTTATGGGTTTCGAATCGAAAGACGGTTTGTTTGAAGCGATCGCGCAGCAAAA
>WRDG01000192.1 GCA_009783525.1 Defluviitaleaceae bacterium
AAAAATTATTTTCGAGCAAAATTGCGTTAATCATAAAACTCAGGCTCCGGCTCCTTTAAGCAAGGCCAGCAGTCTTTCCAACTCGTCGGCAGAATCGTATTCAATTTCGATTCTGCCTTTTGTTTTGCCGTTTTTTACTCCGCTTAAAATATTTACCTTCGACCCAAAAAATTCTGACAAAGCGTTTTCGGCCCGCTTGATTGCCAGCTGCGACGCCCTGCTTAGCGCGTCGGGTTCGCCTTCTGCTTTTTTTTCGTCTTCCGCTTTATTTTTATCCGTATTTTGAACCAGCTTTTCGGCTTCCCTTACGGACATGTCGTTTTTTATTACGGCTTCGGCGCATTTTAATTGCAGGTCGTTGTCTTTGATTTGCAGCAGCGTTCTTGCGTGGCCGGCGGTAAGGCGCCCCTCCGAAACAAAATCCTGCACGCGGGCGTCAAGATCCAAAAGCCTCACGGCGTTTGAAACGGCGCCGCGCTTCTTTCCGATTTTTTGCGCCACGTCTTCCTGTGTGAAAAAGAAATCGTCTATAAGCCTTTTGAAGCAAACGGCTTCTTCGATTGGAGTCAGATCCTGCCGCTGGATGTTTTCTATCAAAGCGATTTGCAATACGTCGAGTTCGGTGGCTTCTTTAACCAAAGCCGGGATTTCGGAAAGCCCCGCCATCCTCGCCGCCCGGAAACGCCGTTCGCCCGCGATGATCGAATAATAATCGCCGCAGTCTTTAACGATTAACGGCTGCAGTACGCCGTACCGCCCGATGGAGTCCGCCAATTCTTTTAATGCGTCCTCGTCGAAGTACTGCCTCGGCTGTTGGACGTTCGGCTCAATTTTTCTTATGTCGATAACCGTAATTCCGCTTGCCGCCCCGTTGGGTTCATTGTTTGCGTCCAGCAGCGCGCCAAGACCGCGGCCCAGCACTTTCTTCTGCATAGTCTTTCCCGTCCCTGTCTATTATTTCTGCCGCGAGAGCCATATAGCTTTCCGCGCCCTTTGATTTTTCGTCGTAAAGCGTGATTGGCAGTCCGTGGCTCGGCGCTTCGCTCAGCCTTACATTGCGCGGTATCATCGTTTGAAAAACGTATTCGCCCATGTGCTGCTTAACTTCGTCCACAACCTGAGTGGAAAGGTTGGTGCGCGAGTCGAACATCGTAAACAAAATCCCCTCGATTTTTAATCGCGGGTTTAATTTGCGTTGAACCAGCTCGATCGTCTTAAGCAGCTGCGACATGCCTTCGAGGGCGAAGTACTCGCACTGAATGGGCATGAGCACGGTATCGGCCGCGCACAGCGCGTTAAGCGTGAGCAGGTTTAACGAAGGCGGGCAATCGATAAGAATATAGTCGTACAAATATTTTGAATGCAGCAAAATATTTTTCAAAATATATTCGCGCTGCTCGCGGTCGATCAATTCAAGCTCCGCACCGGCCAAATCGATGTTGGCGGGCAGCATCTTCATGCCGCTGACAGCCGTCGGCTGCATAACCTGTTCGATGTAGGCCTCGCCCATAAGCAAATTATAAATCGTAAGCGGCAGCGAATTTTTATTTAGCCCGAGTCCGCTTGTGCTGTTGCCCTGCGGGTCCATGTCCGCGACAAGAACCTTGCGGCCGGCTTGTGCCAAACACGCCGAAAGATTTACGTTGGTTGTTGTTTTGCCTACGCCGCCCTTTTGGTTGGCAATGGCTATGATGCGGCTCATGAAATGCTCCCGAATGCAAACGTTTCGTTTATTTTAAAAAAGTACAGGGCAATTGTAAAGCAAGCGCCGCAGTTTAATTGCGGTGTGCACCGGCGCACAAAAATTTTTCATATGGTTTATTATGGACATAAATTTTTTTCGGAGGTTTTCGCATGGAAAAAAAATATTCGCTGCTGCCGAGGGTTCCGTTGAAGGCGGATTGCAAAAAAATTAAAGGAGATTTTGCGGCGTGGAAACATTCGTTCGGCCACGGCGGCGTCAACAATTATCCCGTGCCGCCGGATATTGTAAACGGCCTTGCACTGTTAAAACCGAAACTGATCAGGACGTTTATACAAGAATTCTTTTTTATTTATCCGGATCATGACACATTCGACTGGACGAAGCTCGACCCGTTCATGGACGCGCTCGCGGGTATCGGCGCGAAAATTGTCGCGTGTATAGCGATCAAGCCCAAGCCGCTTTATCCCGTAGTAGACCAAAAAATAATCATGCCGAACGACGCGGCGGAGTGGCAGCGCGTGATTGAAGCGCTCGTACGCAGATACTCCGTGACAAAAAAAATCGTCACGCATTGGGAAATATCCAACGAGCCCGACATCGGCGAAATGGGCGGCAGCCCGTACTTAGCTTCGCCGGAGCAGTACAACGAATATTACAGGCTAACGGCCGAGGCAATTTTGCGCGCTTTCCCTGACGCAAAAGTGGGAGGGCCCGCGCTGTCAAACCCGTGGCATCCCATAATGGAGTCGCTGGTTTCTTACTGCGCGGGCAACGGTTTGCCGCTGGATTTTATAAGCTGGCACGGCTACTCGGACAATCCGCCGCTTTTTTCGGGCGGAGTGAAGCATGTTTGCGGTTTGACCGAAAAATATTTTCCGGGCAAAAAAATTGAAAAATTGGTGACGGAGTTTAACAAATGGTTTCACGAGGCAAAAATAGAAGACGCGGAGCAAAACGGAATGCGTTCCGCGATCGCCGTCGCTTCCGCGTTTGAAATGCAGGACGCCGGAGCGGATTTTTCGTTTCTGTTTCATATTTGGGATCATCTTGTCGTCGCCGAGCAGTTTGCTCCGTTTTTTAGCGACCCGGATTATATGCAGACGTTTTGGAACAAGCTTGCCGGCAATTTCGGAATGTTTGACGTTTGCGGAAAGCCGCGGCTCATTTATTTCGCGTATAAACTTTTATCGCAGATATGCGGCGACGAATGCGAAACAGAAAGCCCCGCGCCCGACTTAAAAATAAAATGCGCGGTAAGCGCAGGCGGCTGCGTTAACGCCGTGCTTGTCAACTACGACCCGCGCAGTTCGAGGGACGTCGTCGCCGAAGTCGATTTCGTTGGCATAAGCGACGGCTTCAAACTCCTTACGGTTAGCAGGATCGATGAAAAAACACGCATCGAGAACGGCTCCGTTGTCCCGGTTGAGCGGCGGTATTTGCAAACGTCCTCAAAATATTCGGACAGACCGTTTTTTTGCCATGTCTTAATGCCCGCGGATTCTGTTACATATATGAAAATCGAACCCGTAACCGAAGAGGAAATGCTTAAGAGCTACGGGTATAAATAATTCGATGGCTAACTGCAAAATATAATTAGTCATCGAATCCTAAATAAGCCGCAATCCGTTGTTAAGGCGTGTCTAACGTCCATTTGTAACGATAATGTAACCGTGCCCTCGTTGATATAAAAAAAACGGTGTGATAATATCGCGGCGAATTGATGTTAAAATCGAACAGAAGGAGATGCAGAATGTTAAAAAAATTAATCGTTGCATTTTTTGCGGCGGCGCTTATAAGCGTTGTCATACCACTCGCGGCGTCGGCTTCATCGACGCAGCCGCCGATGTTTTTCGGCTTTACAATTTCCGATACGTCCGTAGCAACCGGAGGAACCATCGTTATCGAATGTAAAACCAATTCGGTCGTAAGCAATGTTTTTTTGCAAATCGACGGCACATGGAAACAGTTTGTCAGCTCGGGAACCGACTCCGCAACGGGCATAAGAAGCTGGTCGGTCACGCTCCTGCCGCAAAAATCGCAAACGCTTGAAGTTTATGCCAACCGTTCATACTCGCGCACAAACGCCGCTTTGATAACCATACCCGTAAACGTGGGCGGCACGGGCGGCAGCACGGGCGGCGGGACCGGGGGCAACACGGGAAGCGGAAGCGGCGGAGGCAGCACGGCGACGGGCGACACGGGATCCGCTTCAAACAACATCGTTTCGATAACAAGCGTGACAAGGAACAGTACGCTTTATTATTCCGGCGACTCCGTTGTGTTTACTGTTACGACCAACGCGGCGGTAAACGATGTATGGACGCGCGTCGACGGCGAAGTATGGCGCAAGGCGGTGCTTAACACCGGTTCAACCGCGACAACCAAGACATGGACGCTTACCGTTAGGCCGGCAAATTCGCAGGTATTCGACATATACGCAAACACGGAATATAAAACGGCGGGCTCGGTCCGCGTCCGTCAGTCCGTCGATCTTTTGCCGGCGAACCAAAGACCGGTGACGGCAGAAATAATTCGGCTTAACCCCGACGACACAGCAATTAATTTCGGCGAAAGCATGTTTATCGAAGTCGTAACAAATTCGGCGACGACAAACTTATGGGTCGAGTTTGACGGAAGAGATCCTCAGCGTGTTACGCGCTCACGAAATACGGCAAACAACACAAAAACCTGGGACGTATCTTTCACCCCGAGGCAATCGCAGACAATAACCATTCACGCAAACACATCGGATTCGCTTACAGGGACTACAACAAGAACCCTCAGGATTTTTGTGGACGACTACTATACAAAACCAGAAATAATCAGCGCGGTAGCCAGATGGGAAAACGCTAACAGAACAAGGGTTATCGTCACGGTAGTGACAAA
>WRDG01000193.1 GCA_009783525.1 Defluviitaleaceae bacterium
TACGCATCGAACCACGATGCCCCTTCGTTTATTTCGACGGAAAGGGGGACGGACAAATTGGCTGCGCCCTCCATTTCGTCTTTTAAAATTTGCCGCACAGCGACGCGCTCTTCTTTGCGCACTTCGAGCAGCAGCTCGTCATGTACCTGCAGAATAATTTTAGAAAACAGTTTTTCTTTTTCTAACCTGTCAGATACTTTTATCATCGCAATCTTTATTATGTCCGCAGCGCTGCCTTGAATCGGCATGTTCATGGCTGCGCGGGAGCCGAAAGCGCGGACGGCTGCGTTGGCGCTGCCAAGCTCTTTTATGGCGCGGCGCCGGTTGTAGATTGTCGCGGCGTATCCCGCCGTTTTTGCCGTTTCGACCGAATATTCCAAATATTTTTTTACCTTGGGAAACTGATAAAAAAATTCGTTTATAAAGCGGTCGGCTTCTTTGACGGAAATGTTTAAATCCTTGCTTAGCCCGAACGCGCTTATACCGTAGATTATTCCGAAATTTACGGCTTTCGCGCTTCCGCGCATTTCTTTTGTCACCGCTTCGGGCGGAACATGAAAAACTTTTGACGCGGTTAGGCGGTGGATGTCGCGGTTGTTTACAAAAGCGTCGATCAGCGTTTCGTCGCCCGACATATGCGCCATGAGGCGCAGCTCGATTTGGTTGTAGTCCGCCGAAATAAAAACCCGGTCCTCGCTTGAGGGGATAAAAACCTTCCTGAGCTCGCGGCCGAGCGGCATGCGAACGGGAATGTTTTGCAAATTGGGTTCTGACGAGCTGAGCCTGCCGGTTGAAGTAAACACCTGATGAAACGTTGAAAAAACTTTAGAATCCGGGCCGTTTGCAACGGCAAGAAGCCCGTCGACGTATGTGGATTTTAATTTGGCATATGTCCTGTATTCGATTATTTTTTGCGCGATCGGATGCCTGTCGGTTAATTTTTCCAGTTCATCCGCCGCGGTCGAATAACCGAGCGAAGTTTTTTTGCCGCCTTTTAGCCCGAGTTTTTCAAACAGGACGACGGACAACTGCGCGGGCGACATTATATTGAACGGACCGCCTGCCAAACCGTAGATGTCGTCCGTCAGCAGAACAATATGCGCGTCGAGGCGGAGGCCGTATTCCGTCAAGGCCGCTCTGTCAATTTTTATCCCTGCCGTTTCCATTTTTCGCAAAACATTTATTAACGGCATTTCAATTTTTTCAAACAAATCCGTTTGGCCGGCCTCGGCCAATTCTTTTTGCATAATCGGATAAACGCGGACCAGAGCCGACGCAGCGTTATGCATATGCGCGGCGCAAACAGAAAAAGGCAAATCGGAAACGGACAGTCTGTCCTTTTCTTTTTTGCCTTTGTTTTTGAGCAGGTCTTCAATTGACGGGAACGTTTCGTTCAAGTACCGGAACGCCAAATCCGAAACGTCGCGCGGTGGGTTGTCGGCCCTTAAAACATATTCCGCAATTAGCGCGTCAAAAAATGATCCGCAAATAAAACCGCTGCTTTTTGCGTCAAACACGATCTTAGTAACGGTTGAATCGATAAACGCATCGGCAACCGTCAGCAAATCATCTTGCCCGCCCGGCAATATCACCGCCGGTTCACCTTCCGCAGGCGAAACAGCCATGCCAATATATTTTTTGCCGTCTTTTATCGCGTAAACGCCTGCCGGTTTTTTTTCCCGTAATAAATAATCCGTGTAGCTTTTAACTTCGGCTTCCGTCGTTAATGTTTTTGCCGAGCCGACCTCCGTTTCGGCTCGTACGGTATCCGCTTGCTTAAAACGCGGCAAAAATGATTTGAAACCGTGCCGCGCACATTCCGCCAACGCGTCCGCGTTAAAAATATTGCCGGCAGCGGCGGTTTCGAGGTCTGTTTCAACGGGGGCGTCTGTAACGATTGCCGCCAATTTTTTACTTAGATAAGCTTGATCGGAAAAAGCGGCAAGATTTTCAGAAGCCTTTTTCGGTTTTATATCCTTCGCGTGAATGATCGCCTCGTCTAAATTTTTATAGGTTTGAATTATTTTTAGCGCGGTAACTTCGCCGATGCCCGGCACCCCGGGGATGTTGTCCGACGCGTCGCCCATCAGCGCCTTTACGTCAATAAGCGCTTCGGGGCTGACGCCGTATTCGTTTAAAACATCTGCTGCGCGGTAATCATGCGTTTCCGTTTTGCCGCCCTTCGTTTTAATTATTTTTACGCGGACGGTATTTGTCGCCGTTTGAAGCAGGTCGCGGTCGCCGCTGACGATTACCGGCTCCATGCCCGCCGCTTCCGCCCTGCGGGCGAGCGTGCCGAGTATGTCGTCCGCTTCGTAGCCCTCGCACTCCGCGACTGCTATGTTCATTTTGGCGAGCATCGTTTTTAGCAGCGGAACCTGCGGACGCATCTCATCGGGCATTTGTTTGCGGCTGCCTTTATACTCAAAGTATGCCTCGTGTCGGAAAGTGGGTTTCGGCGTGTCGAAAGCGGTCAAAATATAATCGGGTTTTTCTTCGTCGATCAATTTAAAAACTGCCGATAAAAATCCGTAGACCGCGTTTACATACTCGCCGTCCCTGTTGGTCAGCAGGGGCATTCCGTAAAAGCAACGGAACAAAATGCTGAAGCCGTCCACCATCATTATTTTTTTCATGCGGGCCACCGATCTCGCTTCTTGTTGCGTCATCATACAAAAACCGCGGAGCCGGTTCAACAAATAAAAATTAGCTGAGTTTTTTTTCAAAAAAAACATAGTCATCGCATGCTTAATTACATTCGCAATTTGCTTACAAATAAAATTTGTGATACAATCACGCGTCAAAATTACTCACGCAGCACGTGCGGAAACTGCGGCGGCATAAACCGGCGCAAATAAAAATTCCGTGAAAAGTTCTACGGGCTGCGGCGGAAAAACCACGGAGGTGCCAAATGGGCGTAATCTCAATGAAACAACTGCTTGAAGCAGGGGTTCACTTCGGTCACCAAACAAGACGATGGAACCCGAAAATGGCGGAGTACATCTTCGCAGAACGAAACGGCATATACATCATCGACCTGCAAAAGACGGTGCGGAAAGTGGACGAAGCATACCGCGCCGTAGCGGAAACGGTGCGCAACGGCGGCGATCTGTTGTTCGTCGGCACAAAAAAGCAAGCGCAGGAATCGATCAAGGAAGAGGCGACGCGCTGCGGAATGTTTTTCGTAAACGTTCGGTGGCTCGGCGGCATGCTCACAAACTTTAAAACGATCCAAACACGGATCCAACGCTTAAAAGATTTGGAACGCATGCAGGCCGAAGGCATATTCGACGCGCTGCCAAAAAAAGAAGTAGCGCAGCTCATGCACGAGATGGAAAAGCTGAACAAAAACATCGGCGGCATTAAAGGCATGAGGCGCATACCGGACCTTCTGTTTATCGTAGACCCCCGCAAGGAGCGCATCGCCATTCAGGAAGCTCGGATACTCGGCGTACCAATTATCGCTATAGTGGACACCAACTGCGACCCGGACGAGGTCGACTACGTGATTCCGGGCAACGACGACGCAATACGCGCCGTAAAACTCATAGCCGGCAAATTGGCGGACGCGGTTATTGAAGCGAAACAGGGCGAGTCGTTCGCCGAAGCTTCCGAAGACGACGACGGAGACGAAAACTACGACGACGATCCCGACGACGAAACGGAAGAGGTTTTCGACGAAGCGGACTAAAAATATCCGATAAAACAGAGAGGTAGATATATATGCAGGTAACTGCGGCAATGGTAAAAGAGTTGCGCGACAAAAGCGGCGCGGGAATGTCCGCGTGCAAAAATGCGCTGGTTGACGCAAACGGTGATATGGAGCGCGCCGGCGAAATACTGCGCGAAAAAGGATTGACGGCGGCGGCAAAAAAATCCGGACGCATAGCGGCGGAGGGTATCGTCGCGGCGCAGTCGTCTGATGACCGTAAAACGGGTGTGTTGGTCGAGATCAATATCGAAACCGATTTCGCGGCAAAAAATTCGCTGTTTAGAGATTTTGCGGCTCAGGTTGCAAATCAAGTCATGGAATCCGAAGCGGACGGCACGGACGAGCTTCTCGCGGAGCAGTGGGCGGCGGACGCAAGCATAACCGTCAAAGACGCGCTCATGCAAAAAATTGCGGTGATAGGCGAAAACATAAACATACGAAGGTTTGAAAAATACGTGGCCTGCTGCGGCGGCGCCGTGGTGCAGTATGTTCACGGCGGAGGCAAGGTCGCCGTCATGGCACAATTTAATACAGACATTGTGGACGACGCGTTTGTTGAAGCGGGAAAAAATATTTGCATGCAGATAGCGGCTATGTCGCCAAAATTTGTTTCGCGCTCCGACATGTCGGAAGAATTTATTGCAAAAGAAAAAGAAATTTTGACACAGCTGACGATCAACGAAGGCAAGCCGGCTAATATAGCGGGCAAAATAGTCGAAGGGCGCCTTGCAAAGTCGCTTAAGGATTATTGTTTGATCGAGCAGGAGTATGTAAAGGACGCGGAGCTTACCGTAGAGGCTTACTTAAAAAAAGTTTCGTTAGAAATAGGATCCGAGGTATCGGTAAAACGTTTCGTCCGTTTCGAAACGGGCGA
>WRDG01000194.1 GCA_009783525.1 Defluviitaleaceae bacterium
ACGGACGCGAACCGATCAAAATCAAGTCTGAGGGTTGAAGGCCCGCGGTTTTATTGTCGAAGTCGATAAAGCCTGTTTCGACGCCCGTGATTCTGCCTTTGGTTTGTGAAATTTGCTCGACATGATGGATAACCGCTAACAATATTTCGTTAACATGTGAAAAATCAGTTATATTGCGTCTCTGCGCGATATCGAAAATACTTTTTTCTGCGTGCTCTAAAATTACGTCGATCTCTTCGCGGGCTTCGTAGCTGTTTGCAGAAATCTCGCTTGCGGTTTTTATAAGCCTGCGAAGCGTCGCTTTTTCTTCAACAATTTTTATGTAATGTTTAATATTTGCGGAAGTGTAATAAGCGGCGGCGAGCGTCGTTATTCCCGTGCGTCCGCCGACGATATCCAAAATTCCTTTTTCGACCAGTTTATCGTTAAGCGTGACGATATCGACGGGAACATTTAACATGAACAGTTCGAGCATCGTTTCGTAAACCGCTTTGTTGTCCGGGCGGTAAAAATCTTCGCCGCGAAGAGTTTCGTGAGCGACAGAAATCGCTTCCCTGTCCATCAACATGCAGCTTAGAACAGCCTGCTCCGCTTCCGTGTCGTTAGGCGGTATGCGGAAGGAGTTCGCAATTGGAACGCTTTCTTGTCCGCTCATTCGGGTGTTACTTCAATAGTCAGCACCGCGTTAACGTTTGCGTGCAGCTTAATGCTCAATTCTTTTGTTCCGATCGTTTTTATGGGTTCGTTTAAAATTATTTTTTTTCGGTCGATTGCGACGCCCGTTTGCGATTCGAGCGCGGCGGAAATTTCTTTGTTTGTTACCGATCCGAACATTTTTCCGCTCTCGCCCACCTTAGCTTTTATTCGTATCGGAGTTTTTTTCAAACGGTCGGCTAAATCCTGCGCTTCATCCTGTTCCTTTTTCTTCTTGTGCTGTTCATTTTGGGCTTGCTTTTTTAACGAAAACAAAGCGTTTTCTGTCGCTTCTGTTGCTAATTTGCGAGGAATCAAAAAATTTCGGGCGTGGCCGTCCGATGTTTCTACAATCTGTCCTTTTTTTCCTGTGCCTTTTACGTCCGCCAATAAGATAACTTTCATTTCCGCTCCTCTTTTCAAATAATTTAAAAAATTTGATAAATATATAAAGTATACAAAGTACACAAAGTATACCATGTTTACAAATTCAATGATATAATCCGCAAAAGCCGTACATCAAATAAAGATTTATTAATAATATTTTCGGGAGGCAGATCATGGATTTTCAAATGGACCATTCTTTCGACGAGCAGCAAAACCGATGGAACATTATCTTGACCGGAGAAATTGATATTTTCAATTCCCTCGAGTTAAAGACACGGCTTACAAAGCTGGTCGAAGAAAAACCCGCCGATGTGTTTTTGCAATGCAAATTTTTGGAATACATTGATTCGACCGGGCTGGGCGCGCTTGTCGGCGTGCTTAAAAACGTAAAAGGAAGCGGTTTTACAATTCATATGCAGGATGTGAAACCAAATATTCAAAAATTATTCAAAATTACAAATTTAGACAATGAGTTCATCTTAGAGGAAGGTGATGGCAATGGCTAAAACGGGTGAAACCATAAAGCTGTCTTTTCCCGTCAACCCCGCGTATGTATCGAGCGCGAGGCTCACCGCTTCAAGCATCGCAAACCGTATGGGTTTCGACATCGACGAAATTGAAGATATTAAGACCGCAGTGTCCGAAGCCTGTACATACATAATAAGAACAATGATAACGGACGAAAAAAGTAATTTCGAAATTAATTTTATTTTGCTTGAAGGCGTAATGGAAATACATATGGTTACTTCCGGCATGCCTGTTCCCACGCCGCCCGACGAAATGAGCCTGATGATGATAAAAGCATTGGTAGACGATTTTAAATTGTCAGGCGGTCCCGAAAAAAATATTGAAATTTTCATGATAAAAAAACATATATCCTCTTTTTTTGAATAAAAGTTGGGATTTCAAAAAAAACCATAAATACATTTTTGCTCTGCATAAGGTTCAATAATTTGATCGGTTTTTTTATTGCTAATGGTTTTTAACGATTATCAATGAGGAGACAGCGGCTTTATGGCGCAAAACAAATGGTCATATCGGTTTAACAGCGACCTGACCAGGGCGCATCAAATTATTCGCGACATTTTAAAATTCGTCGGCGAAGAAAAAATTGTGCTGCCCAAAGAAGAGATGAGCGAATTGAAGCTCATTTTCAGCGAGTTGCTGCATAACGCAATCATCCACGGAAACGAGGGTGACCGCGCAAAATTCGTGCATGTGGACATCGAGTTAAAAAATGGGGTTTTGCATGCCTGCATTGCTGACGAAGGCAAGGGCTTCGACACAAAAAAGGTTATGGAAAAAACGAATTCCTCATCAGACATGGAATCGGGGCGGGGGATAAGGTTGGTCAAGGGATTGACCGACAGTCTTTCATACGAAGCGTCCGGGCGCCGTGTTTATTTTTGCAAAAAATTATCTTACAGGTGAATACATTGAACATATATTTAGGAAGCGTTCTTATCGTTGACGAGTCTGTGCAGATAACCGATCTTGTCGGTCAGTGGCTGAAAGCGGAAGAACTGGAAGTTTTTACCGCCGAAAGCGGTCTTAACGCTCTTGCAAAAGTACAGATGTTTGCGCCCGATGTTGTCATTACAAATGCTGAGCTGCCCGACATAAGCGGTTTCGATTTATGTAAAAAAATAAAGTCGGACGAACAAATGCAGTTTACGCAGGTGCTTTGCGTCAGCGGGCTCGATAGCGAAACGGCGAGACTGCGCGCTTCTGCCGTTGGAGCGGACGACTATATCGAATCGACGGCGGAACACTATGTTTTCGCATCAAAAGTCAAATCGTTGCTGAGAGTTAAACGCCTGAGCAACCAGCTGCGGCAAAAATATGCGGAGCTCGAAGAAAAAAACCATATAATCGACATACAATTAAAAATGGGTATGCAAGTGCAGCGCGCGCTCATACCCGACATTAATACGCAGTTCAACGACTGCAGAATATTAAGCCGCTATTTTCCTGCGATGGGAGTTGGCGGCGATTTTTATGTAATGGTACCGCTCACGCAGCACAGTTACAGCATCATAATGGGCGACGTTTCGGGTCACGGAATAGCCGCGGCATTTTTAACCGCGATCCTCAATATGATGATCGCAAACCTCGCGCCCAAATATTTTAACCCCGACCAGCTATTATTTTATCTAAACAACGAATTGTGCTCGCTTTTTGAAAAAAGTTCGAGCCAGTTGTTTGCATGTATTTTTTGCGCTGTAATAAATACGAAAGATAAATATGTAAGATATGCGAACGCGGGGCAGGCGCTGCCGCTTTACGTAAATTCGGGCGCGGCGGAATCTATTGAACTCGAGAGCTCGGGCAAACCGGTCGGCATGATGAAAGACTCGCGCTATTCAATGAGGTCGATAGAGTATAACCGCAACGATTTATTATTATTTATGACGGACGGATTACAAGATGTTTTTTATAAAGATCAGCCTGACGAATTTACAAGCCGCTTAAAAGAAATATTGACCGACATCCGTTATGTTGACGACATGCGCGAAATTTTAGACATCGTGTGCAATAATTTCTACAACGACGCAGCCACGGGCGCGGCTCGCATGGCAATGGACGACGTCAGCATGATTCTTTGCAGATTGTAAAAATTTATAAAATATGTTGTAATGCGTATATTGATTAACAAATGCTTAACAATTCTGCAACAATTATGTATTCGATGATTAACTCGATTCAAATCGAAAAAAATTCCGGCAATAAAAATTTTTAAAAACGCAAAATCGTTTATTTGCAATTATTCATCGAATATTTTCAAAAACAATGCGTTAAAGCGGGTGTTTAATTATTAACAGACCCAACGTAATCGTTATCATGACGGACGATCAAGGATATGCGGATCTGTCGTGCATGGGCAGCCGGGAATTTATTACACCGCATATAGACGCTCTTGCCGGAAGAGGCGCGCGGTTTACATGTATGTATTCAAACAGCCCGGTATGTTCGCCGTCCCGCGCTTCGTTGTTAACCGGGATGTATCCAGGCAACGCCGGAGTCCGCTCTATACTTGCCGGACACAGACGCGCAGCCGGATTGACTGCGGAAACGCCTACGCTTGCGTCGGCGCTTAAAAAGATTGGATACGATACCGCCTGCATCGGCAAATGGCATTTGGGGCTCGCTCCGCAATGTCGGCCGCTTGCCAACGGTTTTGATTATTTTTACGGTTTTATGTCAGGATGCATTGATTATTATTCGCATAATATGTATTGGAACAGCTTCGACACAATCGTCCACGACCTTTGGAAAAACAACGACGAAATATACGAAAACGGAAAATATTTTACTGAGTTGATCAGCGAAAAAGCGGTTCAATATATAAATAATCAAACGAAAACAAATAAGCCTTTTATGCTGTACCTCGGATACAACGCCCCGCATTATCCGATGCATGCGCCCCAAAAATATGTTGATAGATTTTCGCATTTACCGTGGGATAAAAGGATAATGGCGGC
>WRDG01000195.1 GCA_009783525.1 Defluviitaleaceae bacterium
GATGCGGCTGTTTTTTATTTGGCGAGGATGCTGTACGCCGGCGAAGATCCAAAATTTATTGCGCGGCGCATGATCATATGCGCCGCAGAAGACGTCGGCAACGCCGACCCGCACGCTTTGATGGTGGCCGTGGCGGCAATGCAGGCTGTAGACTTCGTGGGTTTGCCAGAAGGGAAGATTATTTTGTCGCAGGCCGTCACATACATAGCATGCGCGCCTAAAAGCAACCGAGCAGGCGGCGCGGTTTTTAACGCTTGGACGGATGTCGAAAATATTCCCGTTATAACGCTGCCGCCTTATTTAAAAGACTCGCACTACTCCGGCGCCGAAAAACTTTCGCGCGGCATAGGGTATCAATACGCGCACGATTTTCCCGGCGCGTTCGTCGAGCAGCAATATTTGCCGAATGAAATAGCAGACCGCATCTATTATCATCCGTCGGAAAACGGAATCGAGAAAAAAATAAAAGAATCATTGAAAAAAATTTTTCCGCGAAAAAATTATGATTGACCAATTCGTTGAAATGTTGCGCCGCATTTAAATTAATGATATTAATGAACAAACCCTTACAAATTTTTAATGGAGGCTGCAAATGAAAATAATTGTATTGGACGGTTATACCGAAAACCCGGGCGATTTGAGTTGGGACGGTTTTAACTCGCTTGGCGAATTGATTGTTTACGACCGCACTCCTCATTGCGAACAAAAAATTATCGAACGGATAGGCAACGCCGAAGCTATCCTCACAAATAAAACACCGATAACGGAAGCGGTAATCGACGCACGCACCGGTTTAAAATACATAGGAGTGCTCGCTACCGGTTACAATGTGGTTGACACAGAAGCCGCCGCCAAACGCGGTATTCCCGTGACAAACATACCCGTTTACAGCACGACTGCAGTCGCTCAGTTCGCGTTCGCTCTCCTGCTTGAAATATGTCATCACGTCGGCCACCACAATCAAGCTGTGCAGGAAGGACGCTGGACAAACAGCCTCGACTTTTGTTTTTGGGATTATCCGTTAATCGAACTCGAAGGCAAAACAATGGGCATAATCGGCTTCGGAAGAATTGGTAAAGCAACAGGGCGTATAGCAAAGGCCATGGGCATGGAAGTGCTCGCCGCAGACGAAATGCCAAACGACGAAGGCAAATCGATAGGGAGTTATGTAAATTTAGACGAGCTGCTCGCAAAATCGGACGTCATTTCTCTTCACTGTCCCCTTACGCCAAAAACCAAAGCCATCATTAACAAAGAAACGATTTCAAAAATGAAGGATGGCGTAATAATTCTAAACAACGCGCGCGGCGCGTGCATCGACGAAGCAGATTTGGCGGATGCTCTTAACAGCGGCAAGGTTTACGCCGCCGGTGTAGACGTTGTTTCGGCCGAGCCGATAAAAGCAGACAATCCGTTATTAAAAGCTAAAAATTGTTTTTTGACGCCGCATATATCATGGGCGCCTAAGGAATGCCGCAAACGCTTAATGGATATCGCAGTGTCAAATCTGCGATCCTTTGCGGAAGGCAAACCGATGAACGTTGTAAATAATGTTTAAAGAGGTAATCGTATGATCTATTGCAAAAAATGCGCAAGGCTTTTGGAAACAGACGTTCGCGAATGTCCGTATTGCGGAAGCATTGACGAAAAATTTATTGGCCGCGAAGAAAAACCCGACCCGTTGCAGGCATTGGACGACCATATTCGAAGCGGGCAGGAAATTAAACCGGAAGGCGTTCAACCGGCGGCCATAGAAGAAACCGAAACGAAAACAATAAATTATGCCGAACCTCAACAGCAAACCATTACAAAAACATCCAATGCATATCAAGACGGATCGCCTCAATACGGCGCGGTCAAACCGGAACCGCCTTCCCAGCCGAACAGCGGACATTTTGCAGGCATGGTTATTCTGTCGGTTTTTATCGCAATTGCGGGGTTGGTAGTTGGGATGTTGTATATGACCGGCCATAAGGGTCCTTCATACAAACAGTTGGGGACCGTAATGCTTATTGTCAGCATTATAAGCATTTTTTTTCAAATGATGTGCTGCTGTGTAATAGGTTTGATGTATTTGGGGGATTTTTAAACGGATTCAATTTTTAAATTTATTTACATGATTGGCGGAACATTTTGCCACCAGGATCCGGGACGTTTATTGGAACAAACCGCCGACTGTTTTCCGTTTTGCGCAAGATGCACGGGAATATATACAGGCATTTTAATGTCGGCTTGCGCTGCGTTTGTTTTTTCGCGGATAAATTACCGAAACGAGCGCGTCAATACAAATAAACTGCTTGCAACAGGTTTGTTCGCGGCGTTTTGCACACTGCCGATGCAAATCGACGGCGCAGGGAATATTTTTAAAATTTGGGACACCTTGCCTTTATTAAGGATGCTTACGGGCGGAGCGTTCGGGTTTGCGCTTGCGTTTATTTACGGAATTATTTGCCATGAAAACGAAAAAAGTAAAAATTATTTTAAATTCGTCCGTTCATATTCATTTACCGCATCGGTTTTTTTGCTTATTCAAATCCTGTTGATTATATTTTTTTCATTTATTTATTTAAATTTATCATACGGCGCGTTGCTGGTCGTCACAGCCGTTGTTTCGTTGTACACAGCCGTCAATTTATTATTTACGCGATTATTTCAAATAAAAAAAAGCAAAAGTGTGATAATATCCGCCTTTTTTTGCATAACTTATATTTATGCTGCCGCCGGTATAAAAAATTTTTTTTTCGTCGGCGTATAATTTTCGCTTTACATTTGCATATGTATTAAACAAAAGAAAGGAGCGGGCGTTTTTGCATGGTTAATATGCACAGCCCGAAAAAAAATATGAGTCTATTGGATGAAATGGGGCGCAAAGCAAAATCCGCGGCAAAATATCTTGCGGTCATACGAACCTCAAAAAAAAATGATATTTTGTCCGCTTGCGCTTCTTCAATTAAGCAAAACAGCAGTTACATTTTAACCGAAAATAAAAAAGACATGGACGGTTTGGATCAAAGCCGCGGCGCGTTTGCTGACAGACTGCTTTTGAATGATAAACGCATCGCGGGTATAGCTGACGGGATACGAGATGTCGCTTTGCTTGAAGACCCGGTCAACGAAATATTGTCCATGAGGACATTGCCAAACGGCTTGACAGTCGGGCAAAAACGCGTGCCCCTCGGCGCCGTCGGCATGATTTACGAAGCGAGACCCAACGTGACGGCAGACGCGTTCGCTCTGTGTTTAAAAGCCGGCAACAGTTGCATATTACGCGGCGGGCGAGAAGCTATTTTTTCAAACACCGCTATCGTCAATGTTTTTCAAGATACTTTAGAATCATGCGGACACCCCCGCGAACTTTTGCAATTGATAACCGATACCTCGCGTGAAACCGCACGGGACTTCATGCGGATGAACGAGTTCATCGACGTGCTCATACCGAGGGGCGGCGGCGGTTTAATTAAAACCACTCTTGAAAACAGCACCATACCCGTGATCGAAACAGGCACGGGTAACTGCCACATATATGCGGACGACGGCATACCGTTTCATAAAGCGGTATCCGTGATAATAAACGCCAAGGTGCAGAGACCCAGCGTATGCAACGCCTGCGAAAAATTGCTTGTCAACAAAAACATCGCCGATACGTTTTTGCCGTTAATCGGCGAAGCGCTGCTTTCGCACGGAGTTGAAATACGCGGCGACAGCAAAGTATGTTCCGTGCTCCCTTACGCATTGCCGGCTGCAGACGACGATTGGCACACGGAGTATCTCGATCTCGTGATCGGAATAAAAGTGGTAGACAGCATCGACGAAGCAATCGAGCACATAGACCGGTATTCAACTAAACATTCTGACGCGATACTCACCGAATCGCACACAAACGCGCAAAAATTTTTAAGCGAAGTTGACTCGGCGGCCGTTTATGTAAACGCCTCCACGAGGTTTACGGACGGCGGCGAATTCGGTTTGGGTGCGGAGATGGGTATAAGCACGCAAAAAATTCACGCAAGAGGTCCGATGGGTTTAAAAACGCTGACGTCAACCAAATATATTGTCTACGGTGATTGGTCGGCAAGAAAATAGGAGGTAACATATGGATTATGGAATATTGGGAAAAGCTGCGGAACATTTTATAGAAAACGGCGCGTTTTTATCTGTTCGCGGCGGCAATGAAGTTAATGCCATGACAATTTCATGGGGTTTTTTCGGTTTTATATGGCAAAAACCGCATTTTATTGCGTTGGTACGTCCGCAAAGGCACACGAAAAAAATAATCGACGCGGCGGACAGCTACACTGTCAGCCTGCCAATCGGCTGCATGAAAGACGAGCTTGCAAAATGCGGCAGTTTGTCGGGTAAGGACACCGATAAAAGTAAAATCGTTACATTTGCCCCGTCAAAATTAATAAGTTCACCAATCATAAAAGGCTGTCAAATATATATTGAATGTAAAATAGTCTATAAAGACCGGTTCGAAAAAGAAGCTCTTCCGGAATCGATTAAAAACAATTTTTATAAAGATGATTTTCACCATACATAC
>WRDG01000196.1 GCA_009783525.1 Defluviitaleaceae bacterium
AAAATTGAATGGATTGCAGACGGCATCGTTGTGCATACGGGCAATTCGATTGACGTTGCCGCAGTTGACGGAATAAACAGCTATGTCCGCGCGGAACTGGTCGGCGCATTCGGAGTGGCTTACACGCAGCCGTTCGGTATAACAGTTGCGGAAGAAACCCCGAATTTAATTCCGGCGGCTTCCGTAAGGCAGATACCCGGCAACCAAAACGAGCTTACCGTAACCGTAACCGCGCAGTATTCGAACGGATACCGTGCACAGCTTGCAGCCCGCACGCTTATGATAAACAACAATGCAAGCGGCACATACGACGTCGGCGCATACCGCGTGTTCGTCAACACGCAGGGCAACACGCAAATACGCGAAATATATATTGCCCGTTAGATTAATTTGATTAACCGAGGATGAAACCGCGCAGGAGATATTAGAGCGCTGCAACATTTGAATAAAGGAGCTGTTGCGTTTTGCAACAGCTCCTTTATTATGGGTTTGCCGCTTAGTATTTTATAGTCAACCGCAAACTCCTTTTTTGCATATAAAAAAACTTTTTTGCCGGGTTTTCCCGCGCACAGTGTTAGCCGTCGAATACTTTGCACGGTTGAAACGGATATTGACCCTTCCGAAAATTTAAGCGGCGGGGCAAAATATAAAGCGAAAATTTTTATCGGAGGCGTTTATGTATAAAGGAGTCATCCCCGTGCTGCACGCGCCGTTTTTTGACAACGGCGAATTGGATTTTAATAGCCTGCGCCGCGAAGTCGATATTGTGATAGAGGACGGCGCCTGCGCAATGATGCTGTTCGGCTACGCCACAGAATTTTTATATCTGTCAAAAGCCGAACGCGACGCGATGGTTGAAGCGGCAGTGCAGTCGGCCCGCGGCCGCGTGCCCGTGATCGCTTCCGTAACCGAGCTTGACGCGGCGGACGTGGGCGAAACGGCCGCGCTGTTTGAACGGCTCGGCGCGGACGCGGTCATGCTTCTGCCGCGAAAAAAAGAAGGCGCGTTTTTCGATTATAAAAAATATTTTTCAAAGGCGGCGGAGGGCACTTTGCTGCCCCTTTTTTTGCAGTACGCGCCGCACATGACCGGCGTCACGCTTACTGCGGACGAAATAGTAAAAATTTCCTGCGGTCGGCTTACGGGTGTAAAAAGCGAAGTGGGCTTTGATTTTATTACGGAGCTTATAAACGCATCGCAAGGCGGCATTTCCGTTTACGTGGGCAACCAGGGCGCTGGAATGGTTGACGCGCTTGCCCTTGGCGCGGCGGGCGTGATGCCCGGCAGCAGCCGCGTGTACACGTACAAAAAAATATACGACGCATTTTTTTCCGGCGGCGGAAAGGAAGCAGCCGCGCTCTACGAAAAATTTGCGCCGTATTTAAATTTGTTCCACAACAGGTACGAAATGTATTTCGAAAAAAAGGTTTTGGCCGAGCGCGGCATATTTACGACGGCTTTTTGCCGTATGCAAATTGAAAAGCCGGACGCGGAGGCGGAAGTGGCGTTTGAAAAAGCGCAAAAAAGCGTGGGTTTTTAACGAAACAATATCAAAACACAGAATCTCCTGCGGAGATTCTTCCCTGCACAGAACTCCTGCGGAGATTCTTCCCTGCACAGAACTCCTGCGGAGTTTCTTCCTTGCACAGAACTCCTGCGGAGATTCTTCCTTGCACAGAACTCCTTCGGAGATTCTTCCCTGCACAGAACTCCTTCGGAGATTCTTCCCTGCTTTTCGCAGTCAAGCGGGCAATAAAAGACAGAATATTATTTTAAACCGGTTTACAGTATAATGATGCGACCAAAACATTTTATAAGGGGACAATCATGTCAACGGTAATTTTATGGATCATCTTCGCAGTGTCGGCCGCGTACTACGGCGCCGTCGGCTACCTTTCGTCTCAGATGCAAGTCGAAGGGGCGTATCAGGTCACGGACTTCCAATTCATGCTAATGTTTGTAAGCATGATAACCGGAGTCGTTTCGTTTGTGATCGCTTTTATAAAAACGATCATATATGCGCGGAAAAAACGCGCGGAATCGGACAGGCCGCGTAAAGAATTTAAAATTCTTAAAGGAACGCTCAGGACAATCGCCGTAATTACGGAAATAGGCGCGGTCGTCCTTTTTATTGTCGGCGTTTCGATTAACACGAACTTCTTCGAATACGGCGCAAGCCAGTTCGCGCCGATGATACCGCTCGTGATCGCTATTGCGGTAATTTTTTTTATGATCGCGTTCAAGCCGAAGAGCTCGTTCACGTTCGTCGCGATGCTCGTGTTTTTGTACGGCTCGTTTTTTGTCGCCTACGGTTCGTTCATGGACTTCACCGACATCCACGTAAACGAATTTTATCACGCCTCCGGGCCGCTTATATTGATGTTTGCGGCGCTCGCCAATGCGTTCGCTTCGTTCGTGGCGTATGTGTGCGCCGCGCCGTCCGAGTCGAAAATTTTGTCGAGCGGAATGTGGTGGGGGCTGTTCGGCATATGTTTTATTATGTCGCTCATGGGCGTTTACGAGTTCACGACGTTTTTTGTCATAATGACCATCGCGACGTTCGTTATCGCGGTGTTCGTTACGATCATGACCAGGCCGCCCGCGCCGTCAAATACTTTTATGCCGGTTTCGGAGGGCGGCTGCATTATCTGCGGGCAGCTCAACTGTTCGCACGCGGACTTTGAGAAACGCGCATGGGCCGAGGGCATCCGCATGGAACAGGCCGATTGGGACGGGCAGCCCATTTCGCGCGGCGGTTCTTCGCAGCTGTCTTTTTCTTCCGACAGCGGCGATTCCGGCGGCGGAGGCGGCGGTTCGATTTTCCGCGACGTATTCGGCAACCAATCCGGCCGAATGGACGGCAACATTATCCGCGACCAGTACGGCAACCAAACGGGCCGCATTGACGGCTCGATTATCCGCGACCAATACGGCAACCACACGGGCACGTTCGAAAACGGAAAGCTGCGCGACCAAAACGGCAACTATGTAGGCGAACTGCGCGACGGACATTTTTACGACGCCAACGGAAACCGGACGGGCTCCGTCGGCTCATAAATAAAAAATTCGTTAGGGTTTTTGTGCAAAAAAAACCCCCATAAGGGGTTTTTTTGCTAGGAAGAAAACCAAACGGGTTTTTATATGGAAATTATTTATCATCAAAATGACCTTTACAAGAAATTATTAATAAATCTTCTCCATTTCGACAATAAACAAGTCTGTCTCCTTGGCTAATCACTCTTGAAAACCTTACAGGGTCTTTATAATGCTTCAATTTTTCAGGCTTGCCTATGCCATTTAAATAACCTTTGTCAAAAATATCAGCGATAAGCTCATCTATTTTTTCTACTGTTTCGGGGCCGGATGTTTCCCATGATTTGTATTCTTTTAACCCCTGTCTTGTGAATGTCAGCTTCATATAACAGCTTTTTGCGGTGTATCGCTAAATATTGCTTTACCATTTTCATCTTTTCCAAGGTATTCATAAACGCCATGTTCCTTGGCATCTTCTATTGCCATATCCAATTTAGCCAAGTAAGTGGCATTGTTATGTTGTGAGGTGGTTAGTTCGAACGGTACCTTCTTCTCTCGGACTAATGCTTTAAGGCTTGAAGTAAAATAGGCAGTCATATTCAATCCTATTTCTTTTAACGTCTCATCAGCTTGTTTTTTTAGCTTATCGTCAATCCTCATTGTTATAGACCTTGGCATTTAATCTCCCTCCGATAAATTTTTTATGTATGTAATTTTGTACAGCAATGTTATTATTTGTGCAATACATGATTAAATTCTATCCAAAAGGCTCTGTCAAAAAGTTCATCTTGCACAGAAGCCCTAAAGGGTTTCGTCCCTGCTCAAAAACCCTAACGGGCTTCTTCCTTGCACCGAAACCCAAACCGATTTTTTTCTGGCAGACGGTTAAACACAGCAGAATTTATTGCCCATCGTTGGTGCTTTGCTCCGCTTGCTCTTCAAGTAGTTTAAATTGTTTATCAAAATCGCTTTCAAACAATTTATCCTGTATTACACGATATTTTTCAAATTCGCTTTCTGCATGGGCTTTGGCTATTTTGGCGCTGATTCTACCCGCGTTTTTTAATAATTCATTTCCATCAGCTTGTAAGATTAGATCAAGGTGATTCGCCCAACCCTCCATCGTCATAGGCGTCCGGTTTAACGCACGGCGTTCTGCTAAGTCAAGATATGCGTTAACCAACATGCTAAGGCTTTGCAGTTCCGATTCCGTCAAATAATTTTTTGCTATGCTTACGTCGCTTTTTACGATTTTTCCTTCTGGGCTATTCGCCCAACTCGTCAAACCCATATGTTCTTTTTCAACGTCTGCGCGTTTATAAATCAATTCTGCCGCAGTATAGCGGTGTACTGCATAATGCATTTTATTTTGAACTTTTGCAAAGAATTTTTGTGTTATCGGAGATTTTTTGTCATAATCCATTGATGTCGCATAAATATCCGTGATTTTTTGATAAAAACGTCGTTCAGATAGCCGTATTTCTCGGATTTCTTCAAGCAGA
>WRDG01000197.1 GCA_009783525.1 Defluviitaleaceae bacterium
AACACACACAAGGTGTCCCGAAGAAAGAAAATGTCCAACGCCGATTTATTAATTTTTTAATGATTTTTTATTTATTTAGACTATAAAACTACCGGTACAGTTTTATGGTCATAGGTTAGAGGAGTAAATCATGAAATGTTTATTATTATCATTTTTATTTGTACTCGCGGTAATGTTTTTCGCCGGTTGTAATAAAAAAGCAGAATTTATCGAACCGCTTGAAATAATATTCCACGAAAACCAAGTTAATCTTGTTAACATGGCTTTGGGTGAAGGTACAAATTATTACGGTATATCGATGCACGGTTATATAAAAGAATACACAGCGGACGGAACGATTGTAAACGAATTTCCCGGCACGGAATATATATACGGTTTGACGTACGTCGATGGTTATATATATGGCTATGACATTATTGACTGTAATATTGTAGAGTTGAATACTAAAACAAAAACGCTGCGCATAATATACGCCGGCCTGCCTGACGACGAGATACGAGAAATGGTCGTTACGGACGGCAAAATATATTTGGTTGCCGTTCCGTCGCATGACAATGTATTAATAGATGCATTAACATTTGCTGATTACATTGACTACAAAGAAAGATTTATAAGTATAGATATAAAAACAGGCCTACTTAAAGAAATAAGTGCTGTAAAAAACCCGGTTACACTATATAAAAACGGAAACGGCAATTTATTTGTGTATGCTTATAACGGTACTAACTGGGCGCTTTACGCTTATGACCATAAAAAAGACAAGGCTGAGCTTATAAGTTATATGGACGACGTGTGGTACGTTAATAATTTCGCTTACGAAAACGGGTACTTTATATATATATCGAATTATCATGACATCAGGGCAAAAAACATGGAAACAGGCTTGATTTACACCGTGGCGGATGTTTTTCCCATGATGTTCTTAAAATGTTTTAATTTTATTGACGGTAACATAGTATTTTTAGAACAGATACCGACTGAATATATCCCGCTTGATATTGTTGACGGGCATATACATAGCGGTGAGTGCGTTCACGATGACGCATATGTGTTAGAAGAATTTATGATTAAAAACGAAATTGTATCCTACATTCGAGTCATCCGTTTAAACGGCAACTTCGCACGGCTCGTGGCACGAAATAGCGGCCAAAAAAATTATGACGCAAGCGACGGATTCACTTATCCGATGTACGAAGGAAATGTTGTTATATCCGCGACTATGTACAACCGTTTTTTTGCTGCAGAAAAAATTAAAGAGCAAAGCGGTATTGACGCAATTTTTGTCAGCCAACCATCACTTTATTATCAGTATCAAGAGTTTTTAACGTCGATTATGGCGGGCAACGAAGATATCGACATCTATATTTTGCTTCTTCAGGAAAACGTATCGAGTGCAATCCGCGACCAACATGGTTTTTTTCCTCTGACAGACTCTGTTCCGGTACAAGATTATCTTAACAGCTGCTTCGACTGGGTGGGGGATGCCGCACGTACCAAAGACGGCGAAATATGGATGCTGCCTCTTTTTTACTCCGCGCCTGTTTTGTGGGGAGTAGAAAAAAACATGGAGCGGTTCGGTATTAAACGGGATGATGTAGTTTTGCTTGACGGTTATATAGATGCGATGGAAAGGTTTAATTTAGTAAGAGGAAATTATGCGTCGTACACCGTCACGCTCGGTTCTATGGCTCATTATTGGTTGGTGCAGCATGAATTGGTAAGCGGCGGCAATGTGGATGGCAAGGTTAATTTTATGACGGAAGCATTCGCCCGCAATTTCGAAAAAATATACGCCGGCTGGTTTACCAACGGCAACCCATTTGAATACGAAGGGCAGCATCCTGTGCTCGGCAGGACGATTGTTAAAAATACGCCGGAAACATACGAAACCGAGTTTACCGTGTTCAATTACATGTCAAGCAGCCTTTTCATGAACGATGTCCGCGGCGGCGTGACAAACTGGCGTGCACTTCCGGCACCCCGCGTTTCGGAAAACGTAAAGCATAATTATGTTTATTGCGTGTACGCCGTAGTAAACCCGGTCGGAAAAAATAAGGATCTTGCCGTAGCGTATCTCGAGGCGATGGCGCGTGACATGCTCGGCGCGGTAACCGCGCCGGTTTACGTAATTGAAGACTTGGCGGCGTACGATGGCTATGTTGACATGACCATACCTGTTTACAGGGATTTATACGAAATATTTAAAAACGGCCGCCCGATTTCAAATTCGTTTATCGCGCAGGCAAACCTGCTGTTTATCATACAGGATTATCAGGGAGGCAGACTTGATCTCGATGAAGCCGTAAACGAAATCCAGCGCATGGCGGATTATTGGTACAATGAATAACAAACGCATAAAAAGATTATTTTTTATCACAGGCTGCCCGGCGTTTGCCGGGTTTGTTTTTATGTACCTGTACCCGTTCATCAGGACGGTATGGTATTCGTTGATAAACAATACATTTCAAAAACGGTTCGCGGGTTTTAAAAATTACGCGGATGTGTTGGCAAACCCTTACTTTAGGCGCGCCGCTTATAACACTGCGGTTTTTTCCGTCACGGGCGTTACTTTTATAATTGTCCTTTCCTTGCTGCTCGCCTTCGGCGTGTACCGCCTGTCTGAAAAATATACTTTCATAAAAAATTTTTTTCTCGTGCCTTTGCTGCTGCCTACCGCCGCGATTATTTTCGTCTGGCAGTCGGTTTTTTTAAGCGACGGCTATTATTTTTTCGCAAAGGAGGCGGCGTTTACAGATTTTTGGACGATGCTGCCTGTTTACTTGATTTACATTTGGAAAAATACCGGGCTCAACCTGATTATTTTGAGCGCGGCGCTGGCGTCCATACCCGGCGAGGTTATCGAGGCCGCGTCGCTCGACGGGGCGGCGGGGTTCAAGCTCCACCGGTATGTCACGCTGCCGCTCGTCTCGCCGCTTTTATTGTTCGTTTTTGTTTTGTCGCTGGTCAATTCGCTGCGCACGTTCCGCGAGTCGTTTTTGTTTTTCCGCACGAATTATCCGCCGGACCCCGCGTATACAATTCAATTTTACATCAATAACCATTTTTTAAAGCTAAACTACCCCACGCTTACCGCGGCGTCGGTCATGTTCACGGTTTCGCTCGTATTGCTGCTGTCGCTCGTTTACAGATGGGAGAACAAACTCAATGAAAAAACCTATTGACGTAAAAAAAGCCGCGCTTGACGCGGCTGTTTTATTGGCGGGGTTTGTTTTTGCCGCGCCTGTCGCCGCAACGTTTGCCATGTCGTTTGTTTACGGCGGCAAAATCGGGATGACGCAGTATTACGAGCTTATGATCACGAACTACACCTTTTTGCGTTATTTTTGGAACTCGCTTTTTTATGCCTGCGTGATTACGGTCTGCACAGTCGCGCTGTCTTTGCCGCTCGGTTTTATTTTTTCGAAGGTTTCGATTCCGGGCCGCGACATAATTTTTTTCGTTTTCATAATCGTGATGATGCTCCCGTTTCATTCGACGCTGCTGCCCATTTACATTCAACTCGACTCGTTCGGTCTGCTCAACACGCGGGCTGCGCTCGTGCTGTCGTTCGTGTTCGCGCCGTATGCGGTTTTTTTATTCAGGCAGTTTGCAAAAAGCATCCCGGATAATTTTATCGACATCGCTTTGATGGACACGTCGTCGCCGCTTAAAATTTACGTTGCGGTGATAATACCCCACATGCGGTCCGCCGTTGCCGCGCTTGCCGTTATTACGTTCTGCGAAAGCTGGAACATGGTGGAGCAGGTCATTTTTTTTGCCGCAAAAAACAATCCGATACACCCGCTGTCCGCGGAGATCGCAAATTTGCCGGAGGGCGTGGGTTTCAGCGCGGCTGCGGTTTATATGCTTCCCGCGCTCCTTTTGTTTTTTATTTTTAAGGAGGCTATCGCGTCTTCGATGGAAAGGTTCAGATGGCATGGGTAGACAAAAAATTATTTACATTTCGTTTTTAGTTTTTATTTTTGCTGTTTTAGTCATTTTTACGAATTTCGGCAAGGAGCTTTACGGCATCGGCAAGCCCGCCGTAACGATCACGAGGGCGAGGTTCCCTAACGACGCGGATTTTTTTATCGCGCCCGCCTCCGCGCTGCAAACGGACGGCGAGATTATTTATTTATTTTTTGTCAAAGCCGAGAGCGGCTACAGCCGGCAAATTTTAACAGCGCACAGGTTCGAAGTTATTTTGCTCGGGACGGATTTTGAAGGATTGGCGAGATTGAAAAAAATATCGCCGGACAAACTTCCCGGCGATACAGTGATAACAAGCGCGGACAAAGAAATTAAAGACGGCGAAAGGGTCGTACTAAAGTAAATCCCTTTTAAATTATTTTGTTGCTTTTTGTCTCTTTATGTTATACTTCCACAAATAATTTTGATTGGGGAGTCGGCATGGCGGACTTGACAACGATAACGCGGGACATGACGGGACGCGAAAAAGCGGCGATACTGCTTATAGCGCTCGGGCCCGAAAAATCGGCGTTAATTTTTAAACACCTGC
>WRDG01000198.1 GCA_009783525.1 Defluviitaleaceae bacterium
CAAGTTCATGCGTTCGAGCGGTTGGCTTAATTCTTCGCCGCGGTTTACTGCGTCCACCACCTTATATATTTCTTTTTCCATGTGGCGGTTTACAACCGAACGCGCCGTTACGTTAAGCGCATGAGGAAGCGCGACACCCGCTGCGGTAAGGGAAGACAGCGTCCTCGCAAAACGCGCTGCGTAAACTTTGTTGATCAATTTAGACACCGCAGGCGCCTTGAATAAAAATTTTCCAAGGGTTGTTTTGCCCGCGTCCGTCGAAAGCCATGTCTTTAATCCGATAAACACAACCGCCGCAGCCCCGAGCAATATGTACCATCTTGACGTAACGAAATCGCTGATCGAAATCAATCCCTGCGTGAAGCCGGGAAGTTCCGCGTCGTTTTCGGTATACATGCCCGTAAACGCCGGGATAACGAAAGCCATCATTAAAATCAAGAGCCCGAGCAGCACCACAAGAATCACGGTTGGGTAAATTGTCGCATTTTTTACCTTGTTGTTGAGCTTTGCCGTGCGCGTAAACGAAAAGCCGGCCCGTTCCAAACACTGGTCGAGCATTCCGGATGCCTCGCCCGCTTCGATCATGTTTAAAAAAATTGCGGGAAACTGGCTTGAGTACGGCTGCAATGATTCGGAAAGGTTATTGCCTCTGTGCACGGAGTTGTAGACATCCTCAAGAATCAACTTCAGGTTTTTGTCTTCGGTTTGAGTTTTTAATATGTCAAGCGTTTTGCCGATTGGCACGCCTGCGCGCAGCATTGCCGACATTTGCGCACAAAACGCCGCCAGAGGCTTGACGCCGATTTTCGCTTTGGTGACGAGATTGCCCCCGCCGCTTTTTTCTTTAATTTTTAACGGGTAATAACCGCCCTGACGAAGCATCGCTGTTACGCCGCTTTCGTCCGGCGACGAATAATCGCCGCTTATCTGTTCGCCCGTTACTGAAACCGCGCTGTACTCGTACTTCGGCATACGCCGTCACCGCCTTGGTTCATATTCCGTGCGTAATGTTGATAATTTCTTCAAGCGAGGTAACCCCGTCGTTTAATAAACCGACCGCCGTTTCGCGCAGAGGTATCATGCCTGCCTCAAGCGCATGCTTGCGCAGTTCCGTGACTGACGCGCCCATATGCACGAGGTCGCGCAATATATGATCGAACATGAGTATTTCATGTACAGCCATACGCCCTTTATATCCCGTTTTGTTGCATGTTTGGCAGCCGACGCCTTTATAAAAAACCATGTCCATTCCGTGCCATGTCTCTATGCCGGCCATGTCGAGCTCGGCTTTTTCAGGAGTATAGGCCGTTTTGCACGAGGGGCATATAACCCGGATAAGCCTTTGCGAAATAATGCTTATAATCGACGCCGAAACCATGTAAGGCGGGATACCCATGTCCGTGAGACGGTATATTGTCGATATCGCATCGTTGGTATGGATCGTAGAGAGCACAAGGTGACCCGTAATGGCGGCGCGCATAGCAATCTCGACAGTTTCCGCGTCACGTATTTCGCCTACCATTATTATGTCCGGGTCTTGCCGCAAAATAGACCGCAAACCGGATGCGAACCCCATTCCCGCCTTTGGATTAACTTGCGTTTGGTTAAGACCGTCTATCATGTATTCGACCGGATCCTCTATTGTGACGATGTTGTCGCGGGTATTGTTTATTTCGTCGAGCATGGTGTAAAGGGTCGTGGACTTTCCGCTTCCGGTGGGCCCGGCCACAAGCACGATTCCGTGCGGTGTGGAAAGTATGCTGTTAAATTTTTCAAGGTTCGCTTCGGTAAAGCCGAGCTTTGCTTTCGGTATAAGGAACGTACTGCGGTCGAGCAGCCGCATGACCGCCTTTTCGCCGTGGACGGTAGGAATAACCGAGAGGCGGACGTCTATTTCACGGTCTAACACGCGGGCATTGAAACGGCCGTCTTGAGGGGCGCGCCGTTCGGCGATGTTAAGCCCGCCCAAAATTTTTACGCGGGCTATCATGGCGTTTAACGTGCCTATCGGCGTATTTAAAACAGGCGACAACACTCCGTCAACGCGCATACGCACCCGAACCTGCATCATAAGCGGCTCTATGTGTATGTCTGAAGCGCCGAGCCCGACCGCTTGCTCAAGCAAAGCGTTAATAAGGCGTACGATTGGTGCGCCCGCTATATCGTCTGAACCCGTATCAGTTATTTGCGATACGACATCCTCGTAATTTATTTCCTTTTGATAATCTGACAACGCCCGCTGTGCGAACTCGTTTCCGTAGATACGGTCTATGTGCGCGTTGATGCTTCGGCCGCTGGCAAGCATCGGCTGAACATCCATTCGCGTAACCGTTCGCACTTCGTCCAAAGCGCGGAAATTTTTCGGGTCTTCAATTGCCACGTACAAAACATTGTGCTCGATGCGTATCGGCGCCAGCGTATTCCGGCGCGCAAGCTCGACAGGTATGTGCTTAGAAACGCCGAGGTTGGTTTCGACGCTGTCGAGATCCACATACGGAACCTTATGCTGGTTTTCTAACAGGCGGAAGAGCTCTTCCTGCGTGATGTAGCCTTTTTCTACCGCTATATCGCCTATTCGGCGGTCAGTCGCTATGCCGAGCTTTGTGCAGTCGTCCGCCTGTTCTTCGGTTAAAAAGCCGGCGGCCACAAGCATTTCGCCGAGCAATCGTTTTTTTGCCACACTGAACGCCCCTTATAAAACCAGAATGATCATATAACGCGAAAAGATCGTTTTTGTTCGCCGTTAACGCAAAAAATTTTTTTTTGTAAACTCCTTGATTAATATTGGCTTTGTATAACGTGTGTCCGGTTAAATTTTTTTAACGTTAACCGCTGTTTTTAATCATTTTTTAATCAATGATGATATATTATCACAAAAAAAATATCAATTCAAGTTACAACAATTCGTTTTGTATGTCAATTCTGTTACATTTTAAAAACATTAATTAAAAACAATATTCGACTGCCGATTCGATTTTACGGAAAAAAAATAAGGAAACAAATTGTTTTTTGTTGCGAAAAAACGGCACTCTGCAATTAATCATCAAATATCTCATTATGCTCGTAAAAAAAATTTATTTACATAATTATGATCGAAATTTGAAACCAATCCGCGTTTTTTTATCTGCGCCAATGCTTTCCGTAAAATCCATTGCCAATACTAATTAACAATGTTAGATTACAAAAAAACTTTGTAAACGGCAGGGATGTTCTTGAAAGGCATTGTCACAGTTTTGGGCAGGGACCAAAAGGGGATCATAGCGAAAGTTTGCACCTACCTTTCAAACGAGGGCGTAAACATTTTGGATATAAGCCAAACGATTGTGCAGGGTTTCTTTAACATGATCATGATCGTGGATCTCACGGGACAGGAAACCCGATTTTTTGAAATGGCGTCCCGGCTGACCGAAATCGGAAATTCGATGGAGATTCAAGTGAGACTGCAGCGGGAAGATATTTTTAACAGCATGCACAGGCTGTAAAGGTGAATAAAAAATGATAACGCCGTTGGAAATTATGGAAACCAACCGAATGATTGCGGAAGCCAATCTTGACGTGCGCACGATTACCATGGGCATCAGCCTGTTGGAATGCGCTCACGAAAATATTGAACGTTTCAACGAACGCGTGTACGACCGCGTCACTAAACTCGCCGAGCATTTGGTTTCCGTCGGCGACGGAATAGGCGAAGAGTTCGGCATACCGATTGTCAACAAGCGTATAGCGGTAACGCCGGTGGCTATCGCGGCTTCGGGCTGCCGCGCAGACTCTTATGTGTCCGTCGCGCACACGCTCGACCGCGCCGCAAACGAAGTCGGCGTAAATTTTATCGGCGGTTTTTCAACGTTAATTCAAAAAGGCAGCACCGACAGCGATCGGGTGCTGCTTTTTTCGTTGCCCGAAGCGCTGTCGGCCACAAAGCGCGTTTGCGCGTCCGTCAACGCCGCGTCGACCAAAAGCGGAATCAACATGAACGCCGTGCGCAGGCTCGGCCACACTGTCAAAGACATCGCGCGCGCAACGGCGGAAAATAATTCTATCGGCTGCGCAAAATTTGTTGTGTTTTGCAACGCGGCGGAAGACAACCCTTTTATGGCGGGCGCGTTCCACGGCGTCGGCGAGCGCGGCTGCGTGATAAACGTGGGCGTAAGCGGACCGGGCGTTGTTAAACGGGCGCTTGAGTCCGTCCGGGGCGCGGACTTTGAAACGCTTTGCGAAACCGTAAAAAAAACCGCGTTTAAAATAACGCGGGCGGGACAACTGGTGGCGAAAGAAGCTTCGGCGCGGCTTGGGGTTCCATTCGGCATCATCGACCTCTCGCTTGCGCCTACGCCCGCGATGGGCGACAGCGTCGCAGAAATTTTGCAGGAGATGGGACTCGAACAGCCGGGCGCGCCGGGAACAACGGCGGCGGTTGCAATTTTAAACGACAACGTGAAAAAGGGCGGTGTGATGGCTTCGTCGTATGTGGGCGGTTTGAGCGGCGCGTTCGTGCCGGTCAGCG
>WRDG01000199.1 GCA_009783525.1 Defluviitaleaceae bacterium
CCGCCGAAATAAACCGCGCTGCGAACGACATTCTTGAAGACGGAATAGGCGCGCGCTTTTATCCCGAAAAATCGATTTTGTGCGTAAAAGGTTCATTCGAAGTAATTATGGGTTCGCATCCCGAAATAAGGGAAGGCAATCCGCCGTGGCTTGAACCGGCTGCACGCGACATTGACGGTGTAAAAAAACTAATCCGCAAAGCAGAAAAGACGGACATAAAAAAAGCCATTCCCGAAATTTGGCATGAAAAAAAGCGGAAACTGCAGGACGAACACGGAATAAAACTTCTTTTTTCGCATGGGCCGAACGGTCCTGCCACAATGGCGTGCAATATTTTGGGTACAACTAATATGTGCATATATATCATGGAAAATCCGGACGTGATGGATGCATTTTTCGATGTAATGACAGCGCGGTACACGGAGTTTATCGAAACCGCTGCCTCAGAAGACAATGGTTTTGTTTCCCGCGAGGGCATTTGGATAAACGACGACAACTGCTGCCTGTTTCCGCCAAAGGTTTACGAACGGTTTTGCGCGCCGATGCTCGCCCGTTTGTTTGAACAGTTCGCTCCGCTTCCCATACACACGAGATGCCACCATTCCGACAGTTCGATGAGTCATTTAATGGGGATCCTCTATGGTTTGGGCGTCAACGCGGTTAACCTGGGTCCTAACATCCACCCGCGAGCCATTCGCGAAACCATGCCCAAAGCGTTTATTTACGGGCAAACTCCTCCGTTCATATTAAGAAACGGAACAGCGGATCAAATAAACGAGTACGTGCGGCGCAACTTCGAATGTATCGGCGGCGACGGCGGCTACGCAGAAAGTCTCGCGGGCGTGATAGCCGAATCGACGCCTTTGGAAAATATCCGCGCATATATGAGCGCTGTGGAACGGTTTACGCAATATTAAAAAATATTTTTTTGACACAGCATGAAACGGAGGATATTAAATGACATATCATCTTAAACGCGAAATACCTATTGAAACAGGATGGGATCTTGTAATAGCGGGCGGAGGCCCCGGCGGAGCGGCGGCGGCTATCTGTGCTGCGCGTTTGGGCGCGAAGGTGTTGCTTGTAGAAGCCATGGGTTGTTTGGGCGGCATGGGGACATCAGGCCTCGTATGCGCTTTCGATCCGATGGCGGACGGCGAAAAACCGCTGGTCGGCGGGTTTGTCCGCGAGCTTGTGGAAACGCTGTATGAACGCGGATTTTTACAGGCAGACGCTGACCCCGCGTTTTGGCGCAGGTATTATCACTGCTGGACCGGCTTCCGCGCCGAAGGTTTAAAAATGGTATACGACGAGCTTGCCGCCGATGCCGGCGTCGAGGTTCGTTTCTTTACAAAAGTGATCGATGCCGACGCATCGCCCGAATCAGGTTTAGTCAGCGGCATCATTACGCACAATGTTGAAGGCTACCGTTACATCAAGTCGAAAGCATTTATTGACGCCACCGGAGACGCGGTGCTTTCCGTTTTATCGGGAGCCGAATACCGTGAAGCGCTCCGCGATACCGACCATATCATGCCGTCCACTTTGACGGCTTTGTTTTCGGGCGTCGATTGGAAGTACGGCTGGTTTGATTCACAATCGGAAGAATGTGTAAAATTAATCGAAGAAGAATACGAAAAGGGAAATTTCGAACAGCTTGACAGGTTTTTAGTCGGCATGGCTCCTCACGGCGAAGCAACGGGATATTTAAACGGCGGGCATCTTTACGGTCTGCGTTCCACCAATATCCGTTCATTGTCCGACGGCATGGTTAAGGGTCGCAGGATTGTAAGACAGTGCATGGAATTTTTGAAAAAATACGCGCCAGGCTGTAAAAATATCGAACTTGTCGCAACCGCGGCGCTTATGGGAGTACGAGAATCACGTCGGATTGTAGGCGAATACGAACTGGTCTTCGACGATTTTATAAACCGCCGCCAATTCCACGATCAAATCGGCGTGTTCAACAAGCATGTTGACATCCATCCGTATGACTGTTCAAAAGAAGAACACGAACGCTTTTGGGAAGAAAAAAAGAAAACCGCCGTATTGGGAGTAGGCGAGTGTTTCGGTATCCCGTACGGCATATTAGTGCCGAAGGGATTTAAAAACCTGTGGGTCGCGGGCCGTTGCAATTCAAGCGACGTAATGGCGCACGGCTCCATCCGTGTCATGCCTGCCTGCGGCATGATGGGTCAGGCGGCGGGAACGGCTGCCGTGCAGTCGATCAACACGGGCGAACCCGCTTGCGGACTCAATACCGAAACGCTGGTACAGACACTGCGGGAAAACAAAGCATATCTGCCGCAAAAAACAACCGGCAAAAACATGACGAAAAAAACATAAAAAAAACCGCAGCCCGTGGCTGCGGTTTAATTTTTTTTTATTTTGCTGTCAAAACTTTTTTTGCTTCGTCTGCAGCCGATGCCGCGTCCGGCGTGTAGATGTCCGCGCCGATCGATTTGCAATAGCTGTCCGTAATGGGCGCGCCGCCGATCATGATCGTGACTTTATCGCGCACTCCTTCTTTTGTGAACAGGTCGACAACGTTTTTCATTTCGCCCATCGTCGTGGTAAGCAGCGCCGAACAGGCGATGATTTGAACGCCCTCGTTGCGGTATGCTTCCAAAAACTTTTCGGCCGAAACGTCTACGCCGAGGTCAACGACATCGATGCCCTTGCCTTCGAACATCATGCGAACAAGGTTTTTGCCGATGTCGTGCAGGTCGCCTTTGACTGTTCCGATCGCTACCTTGCCGATCGACTTCACGCCGCTTTCGGCGAGCTTAGGCTTTAATACTTCCATGCCGCTGTTCATTGCGCGGGCCGCGATCAAAACTTCGGGGACATAGACTTCGTTGTTTTTAAACTTGTCGCCCACGATGTCCATCGCCGCCAATAAGCCGTCGTTTAAAATTGAACCCGGCGCCACGCCTTCGTCAAGCGCCTGCTGCACCATTTCTTTAACTTGTTTTGCCTTGCCCTTTTGAAGGGCGTCTGAGATGTCATTGCAAATTCCCATTTTTGGTTGATCCTCCTTATAGTTCGGCGTTTCCGCCGTTTTTTTTCGCGGCTCATTTTATTTTGCTTTTAGCTTCGTCCGCGTTTGTAATATTTTTTTATTGCGTAATGCGCGAATGCCGGTATTTTAACGGTGACATGCCGGTCAGTTTTTTAAACACCTTTGAAAAATAACTCTGGTCTTCGTATCCGACCATGCCCGCGATGTCCGCCAGGTTGATCCGTTCGTTACGCAGCAGTTTTTTGCTCTCTTCAATCCGGACATTGTTGAGGTAGCTTGTAAAATTTGTTCCTGTTTCGAGTTTAAATATACGGCTGAAATACGCCGGGCTTAAGTAAACCGATCTCGCAGCCTCTTCCAATGTAAGCTTTTTCATATAGTTTGATTTGATCAGGTCGATAATTTTAAAAATAACGTCCGCGTGCTTTACATCCACGAAATGGAACACATAGTCCGTGAAACGGTTCATTATCATGCTGAGCCAGTACGACAGGTCTTCTATGTTGCTGAAATTTCCTATTTCGTTTAAATATTCGTAATTGAGTCCGAATATCATTTCGCTGTCCGCGCCGCCGCGCATTGCCGCCCTCGAAAGCAGTACAATCAATTCGAGCACACGTGAGCGTATCACGTCAAATTGAAAACCCGAATAGAAAAATATGTAACCGAGCAGTTCGTTAAGCAGCGTTTTAGCGGCTATAACATCGCCGGCTTCCATTGCGGCGAGCAGCCCGTCTTCCTTTTGCAGCGGATAAAAACCCGTGTCGCCCTTCGTTTGGATGCGTTCTATATACTCGGTTATCACGGTGGGCAACGATTGGTTTTGAATCATTTCCATCGCCGGCTCGTTTTCGCCTCCGCCTAAAAAGCAGGCGCAGCAGTATAAAATTTCTGACAGTGCGTGAACGCGCTCGGGAGGCAGAACCGGGATTTCCGAAACCATTTTGTGCAGGCTCTCCGCGGTTTCGTTTGATGTGTCGATTTTTGCGTGCACATCGGCGTGAAGATAATCTTCGCGGTCCACCATCAAAAACGGACCCGCAACCAGCGAATACTGCACGACACCGCTCATAACGACCGGCGAAGTAAAATGCGCGAGCCCCCTGTGGCAGAAAAAAATATACCTTCCGCCAAAGCGGCGCGCCTGATAGCTGCCGTAGTGCTGGGTGACCCTGCAGCGTTCGCTCGCTTCCCATGCGGTGTTTATTGCAGCGCAGAACGCGACGCTTCCGCAGGAGCCCGGTGTTTTATAATATAATTCGCCTTCGCGTCCGATTATTGTCATGCCTATGCCGGACACGGCCGCGAAATATTTACAAACCTCTAATCTTTTGTCCATTTAGTTGTCCCGTTAATAAAATTTTATCATGCAATATTTTTTTGTTTTGTGATTTTTTATTTTTTTTTGTATTTTTTCTATATTTTTTTATGACGAAAACAATGAACGAATTTCTTCTTCGCTTAAAGCGTTGATA
>WRDG01000200.1 GCA_009783525.1 Defluviitaleaceae bacterium
ATATTCCGCCGCATAAAACAATTCGGAGGACCTGCGCGGCAAGCGGGCGGCGTTTGCGGAATTGAAATCGCATTATGGGATTTGGCCGGCAAAGCATACGGCGTGCCTGTATATCAAATGCTCGGCGGGAAGTTCCGCGACAAAATCAGAATCTATTGCGATACGGATGTAAGCGGCAAGCATACCGGCGCGGACATGGGACACGCGCTAAAAAAACGCATAGAAAAAGGTTTCACGTATTTAAAAATGGATTTGGGCATAGGCGTAATCCAACATGTAGCGGGCGCGCTCAACGCGCCTCTCGGGTTTTTAGACGAGCCGAAAAATATTTGGGCGAAATACAAGGGTCGCGAAGCAAACCATCGAATGAATGATTATATGAATATAGCGCACCCGTTTACCGGGATACATATAACGGAAAAAGGATTTGATTTGCTTGAACAATATGTATGCGAAGTCAGAGAAATAATCGGATATGAAATTCCTCTTGCTATAGACCACTTCGGACATATTTGCGTCGAAGACGGCATCAAACTGTGCAAACGCATCGAAAAATACAATATTGCATGGGCGGAAGACTTGATTCCGTGGCAGTACACGGCACAATATGTGAGATTGAAAAACGCGACAACCGTTCCTATTTGCACTGGTGAGGACATATACCTAAAAGAAGGTTTCAAGCCGCTGCTTGAAGCAGGCGGCGTGTCTGTTATCCATCCGGACATTTTATCTTCGGGCGGAATATTAGAAAATAAAAAAATAGGGGACTTAGCACAGGAACACGGCATTGCGATGGCGGTACACATGGCGGAGTCGCCTGTGGCGTGCATGGCGGCGGTTCATTCCATAGCGGCAACCGAAAACTTTTTGGCGCTCGAAAATCATTCGGTGGATGTCGATTGGTGGGACGATATTGTAACCGGAACAGGCGGCAAATTGATCCAAAACGGGTTTATCGAAGTGCCCGACCGTCCCGGTTTGGGCATAGACGACTATAACGACGAAGTTTTGCGCGAACATCTCCGTCCGGAATATCCGCAGCTTTGGGCGCCGACGGATACATGGGACAACGAAATAAGTTGGGACCGTACATGGAGTTAAATGAAAAAATAATTTTTTTTAACCGTACCGACGACGAAATATCCAACTGCATTGCAAATCATTTAAAAAATACGGGATACCGAGTCATTTTCGCGTCAAATTCCGAGTTAACTTGCAAAGATGAAATTGAATTATTTTTTGATCAATTCAAAGAGAGTTTACACGGGGCGGTTCTTGCTGTTCCGCCTCTTGAAAAAATTTACAGGACAGATATCGAACACGCTTCAACCGATGTTACGGACGCTTTGCGAGACAAATTTGTTCTTCCGTTTTTTTTATTGACGCAAACGGTCGGACGGTTGCTGGCGCATAATGGCGGCGGTCAAATTGTCTTTATAAATTCAATCCACGCAGACAAACCTGCGGGAAAAAATATTTCATATTCTTTGGGATGTTCGGCTGTTCAAATGATTTGCAGGGAAGCTTCGCTTATATACGGGCATTTTAACGTCGGCTGTTACAATTTGATGCGCGGAGCGGTTTTAAACGAAACGCATTTATTAGAAAACGAGTATTCATATTTATATTCAAAAAGTGATTTTCGATATATTAAAGGAAAACCGCAGGATAATAACGCATTTAACGAAATATGCGAATTTTTATTAAGCGGCAAAGGAATGGCTATGAACGGCGCCGACATAAACGCGGACGACGGATTTACAAATACATTCAGCCGGTCATGGGTCAAAGAAGTATAAATTTTGGTTGATCAAACGCAAATAAAACTACGGACATATTAAATGCATAATATGTTCGCGGAAAGAAAGAAAAAAATATGAAAACGGCGGTTGTAACCGGCGGCAATAAAGGCGTAGGGCGCGGCATCGTCTATAAATTAATAAACGCGGGAATAAACGTGTGCTTTACATATAACAGCAACGAAGAATATGCCGTCGAAACTTTAAATGAAGCCGAAAAAATAAATAAAAGCTGTGTTTGTTCGTTTAAGTGCGACGTTACGCAAAACGATCAAGTTGAAGCCTTAATGCAAACCGCATCCGAAAGATTCGGCGGAATAGACATATTAATCAACAACGCCGCATTGCAAAAAAATATGCCGTTTCATTTATACAATGCCGACCAATTCAAGCAGATATGGGACATAAACATCGGGGGTTATTTATCGTGCATGCGAGCTTGCTTTAAATATTTAAAGGCGTCGCCTTGTCCACGGGTTGTAAATGTTTCGTCTGTCCACGCCAAACGCCCAGCGCAGTTTGATCCGGTATACGCTGTAACAAAAAGCGCGGTAAAAATGCTGACTCGCGAGGCGGCGGTGGAGTGGGGTCAATATAAAATAACCGTAAATTGTATTGAGCTCGGCGCGACTTTGATTGAACAAAAAACAGGTTTAAATTTTCCGATGAAGCCAAAAACCGAGCTTGACGAAGAAAGGTTCGCATTTTACCGCAAGAGCCTTTTGTTGGGCAGGACAGTGATGCCGTCTGACGCCGGAGAGCTGGTGTTGTTCTTGGTTAGCGAAAAAGCCGAAATAATCACAGGTTCTGCGATCCGTATGGACGGCGGCAATATTCTCAGATAAAAATAATTATTATTTTAGGAGGTCGTTTATGCAATTTAATTGTAAAGATGACATTATCCAATTGACAGGCGAATGGAAGGGCGAGCGTTTCGACGACGGACGGCCGAAGGTTCCGACCGATATACTGCGGCGAATGAAAAAAATTACGTTCGAAGAAGCTTGGGGTTCGCTGATCGGAAAAGGTTACCGTTATCAATGGGAATGCAGCTTTAAAATGGTTCATCCCAATAAAAATTTAGTCGGACGCGCGGTAACTGCCGTATTGGTTCCGTACCGACCGGATCTTCATAACTATTTATTAAAAATGGGACAGGAAAAAGAAGGGCGAAAAGGTTTTTTCAACCAATGGGTTATAGACACTTTGGTTGAGGATGACGTCGCGGTGGTCGATTTGTTTGACAAAATCGTGCATGGGACATATGTGGGCGGGAACCTGTCAACTGCCATTGCTTCGCGTACAATAAACGGCGGCAGTGTCATTTGGGGCGGCATCCGAGACCTCGAGCAAATAGTTGATATAAAAGGAACTCAAACGTTTTACCGCGGAGTAGACCCATCCGGTATAAACGATGTTACCATGACAGGATTTAACGTTCCGTGCCGCATCGGAAACGCAATCTGCATGCCCGGCGACGTGGTGCTCGGCACAATATCGGGTGTTATGTTCATACCGCCGCAGCACGCGGAAGAGGTGGTTGTAAACGCGGAAAAAAGTCATATACGTGATGTGTTCGGCTTTATAAGGCTCGACGAAAAAAAATACTCAACAGCTCAAATAGACACGGCCTGGACAAAAGAAATTACCGAAGACTTTCTAAATTGGTTCAACACAGATGTCCGAGCAGAAGAATACAGGCATTTGACATGGGAAAAAGAGTTTAAAGATATGAACGTTTTATAAACGACAGACATTATATAAGGAGACTTGACATGCCAAAGAAAAAAATTGCAATTTTAACCGGCGGAGGTGACGCACCCGGCCTAAATGCGGTCATGTATGCGTTGGTCCGCGCATGCCACAATAAAATGGATTGCGAAATGATCGGATATCTGTTCGGATACAGGGGTTTGTACAATAATAATTACGTACCGCTGACGCTCGAGTCGACATCGGGTATTTTACATAAGGGCGGTACGATTCTTTACAGTTCGAACAAGGACAACCTTTTCGACTACACCGTCGAAGAAAACGGAGTCAAAATAAAAAAGGATGTTTCAAACGTCGCAGTAGAAAATATGAAAAACGAAAACGTGGACGTTTTGGTTATTTTGGGCGGCGACGGTACGCTTACGAGCGCAAGGGATTTTTCGCGTAAAGGCGTAAACGTAATAGGCGTACCAAAAACTATAGACAACGACTTGTCCGCAACTGACATTACATTCGGTTTCGACACGGCGGTAAATATTGTTGTCGAAAATTTAGGCAGGTTGCATACCACGGCAGAAAGCCACCACAGAATCATGGTCGTTGAAGTAATGGGGCGTTCTGCCGGTTGGATCGCGCTTCACGCAGGCATCGCAGGTTCTGCCGACGTAGTGCTGATACCGGAGATTCCGTATACAATCGACGGAATAGTCAAAAAGATTAAAGAACGCGACAAACGCGGCAAACCTTTTTCAATTGTGGTGGTAACAGAAGGAGCGGTGGAAAAAGGCGGCTCCGCCGTTGTCGGTAAAGTTGTCGAAGGCAGTCCCGACCCGATCCGTTTCGGGGGCATCGCGGCAAAAATTGCTCATGACCTCGAGCCGCTGGTCGACCACGAAATACGTTTTTGCAGCCTCGGACATATACAGCGCGGCGGCGACACATCGCCGGCGGACCGTTTGCTTTCGCTGCGCTACGG
>WRDG01000201.1 GCA_009783525.1 Defluviitaleaceae bacterium
TCGAGCGCGTAAAGCCCGCGCTCTCTGTCCACACAGTCAACATAGACGTCCTCCATGTTGACAGCCTGCGAAACTGCGCACATTTCCCATATGCGGTTAAGAAGCACGTCGGAACATTCGAATTTGCCTATGCGGTCGACCGGATAGTGAGCGGATAAAAAATCGACGCCGTTTATTTTTATGTCGCCCGGTGCGTCGTGTACGCTCACAGCCAAATACCTGAACCCTCTTGGCTGGATCGTTTCCCATTTTAAATCGTCGCCGCCGCAGTTAATCCTGTCTCCCAGCGGAACCCAAGAATTTGCGTGAACATGCTTGCCGTCGCCGGCCAGCCTGTCGCCGTACAATAAATTTAATTGAGCGCCTTTTACTCCCGACAAGTTAAACTTCGTGAAAACGAGACGCATTTGGTCCATGTCGAACAGAAGAGTGAACCCGTTTGGATAAACGGATTTTTTAACCGTAAACCCGCTTATGCCGTCCGGGTTGATTTTTTCGACTTCAGAGCCGTATGTATCCCAGCAGGCTTCGCGGCAGGGGTTTTCTGCCGCGTCTTTTTTTGTTGTGTAAATCCATCCGCCGAAACGGCTTATGTCAATGTCCTCCGCCCACGGGATAGGGATCGATTTAAAATCTTCCGCTTGCGCAACGGGTATTAAGCTTGTTCGTCTGAACAAATACTCGCCGTTCATTTTTTTTTCTGCGGATACAACCAAGCCTTTGTTTTTCGGCAACGGTAAATAATAATCGAGGATGTCCTGATAAAAGGATGTCCAGCCGAAAAAATAATTCCATCCCTTGTTGAGCGGCATCGCAAAATTGTATCGAAGCGACCTGCCAACGTCTTCGGTTTTTTGCAAGTACGCGCCGTTTATGTATATATGCTCCCAAACGGAGCCGCTTGCCACGGTTTGCTCGCACGGAGAGTATATGTAAGTGGAAAAAACCGCAATGTTGTGATATTTGCTTGGTTTGTCGAGCGAAGCTGCGTCTGTTTCGTCGGACGACGGCATCGTAAACGTATGCCAAGTGTCGTCGCAAACATGCGGAATTATTCGTGTATCGTTAACGACGGGTATTTTTGTCAATTTCATGAACGGGATTTCTCTTGGCTGAAGCTCACCGAAACATTTTTGATCGGACAGCTCGGCCGCGTTTTCCCATCCCGTATCGTCATAATCCGCGTTAATCCACGCCTCGTCGAATTTCGACTGGTCATAATGTATCTGTGCGCCAAGCGCGAATGAAAGCTTCGGCGCATATCTGTCGTAAGCCGTATGCCTGGCGCATTTCCAATTTTTTTCATTTGTCGTCAAATCGACGGTGCCTCCGTCTGCGCAAACCGATCCCCAGCCGATCATAGCCGCTTTCATTGGTATGCTTTTATACGTCTTGTGACCGTTAAAATTTACCAAGACGCATACGGCATTTTTCCCGTCCGACAGGTACTGTTTCAAATTGTATGTGTCGTACTGCGGATAAAGCGGGTCGAACCTGACCGGGCCGAATCCGGCGAACTCACCGTTGACATAAAGCGCGTAGGTTGTATCCGCAAAAATATTAAATTCCGCTGCGGAGATTTTTGCCGCGTCTTTAACAACGAATGTTTTTCTGAACGCGGCAAAGGGGTTCCTCGAAACATCGTTCCGGTTGAACCAAATGTATTTTGCATCGTTTTTCATTTTTTCCACTCCCGTTTATTTTTACCGGAACATAAATTTCCGGGCATTTCGACGTTACAGAAAAGCCGCATCTTAACGATTAATTTTTTTTCATGTTTAAATATTATCCTTTTGTTTTTTTATGACCATCACGCGCCCGTTTTGCTTTGGGTAAACAATCTCCTGCATGCCGTCGCCGTCGACGTCTGCAACTTTCGAATGGACCTCGCCGTTGTAATAGTAACCCTCAATTTGGGAATCGTCGAACGGCAGCTCGCCAAGGAAGTTCCCCCGCAGATCTATAAATATGGAATTGAGCCGGAAATTTATCGTTGAAAAACATTCGTGCGAAGTGTTAATGCATACCTGCTGCGATAAAAAAAACTCCGCTTCAGATTCCGGACTCCATTTTATCGCATGGCATCTTGTCGGAAGCAAACGGATGCCGCTGCCTTTATATTTTTTTGCGTCGATTTTTACCCAGGGAAAATCTTTAATGTCCTTTATTTTTTTTCCGCCGCCTGTAAACAGCATGCTTTTGTGTTCGGTATTCCATTCCTCCGAAATAAAACACAGCTCGCCTTTGCCCGCGGGGTTTGGCGTGTGCGCAATCCATTGGCCGTGGTCGAACTGTTTTGAAATATCCCATATGATGCTGCCGTCCAAATCCAAAAGGATCCCTTTTTCTAAAAGGATTTGGCATGTTCCCGTCCCCAAAAAATCCGCCATAGCTATGTCGTCGAAATGCGTGTCGGGGTATATTGCGTCAACTCTTTTTTTTAGCAGAACCGAGCCGTCGTGATCGAGCAGCACAAGCTCGCCGAAATTATTTTCGTCATGCCGCCCGCCTATGTGGTCCGCGGTGCAGAAGGCAATTTCGTCCAGGCCGTCTCCGTCGATGTCGGCGAAATGTATTTCGTGGCCGAAATCGTTCCGAAATCCGTCCGTTTTCCAAATTTGCTTAAAATTTTTGTCATACGCGGATATTGTTCCGCCCGAAACCGCTGCGATTAACGACGGTTCGTCAGGCGACAGAATGCGCGCTTTGCCAAGCAGCGGGACGGCTATACCGAAATCGTCTTTTTTTACGGATTCGAAAAAAATTTCGCGGACTTTTTTTCCCTTGACGTCGAAAGCGGCAATACTTTTGCCGTTTGGCACGATTGCTTCTTCGCGGCCGTCGCTGTCGATGTCCATGGCGCATAAAAGCGGCGTGCCCCAATTTCCGTTGTTGCCGAGTTTTTCCTCCAGCAATAAACGCCCGGATAAATCCATAATCCTCAGGCGGTTTCCGTTTTGGTTCAATGAAATGAATTCTTTTTTGCCGTCACCGTTTATGTCGCCTATGTCGAACGAATAATTTGGGTAGCAGCGTAAATCAATGTTTTCGTATGCGGAATAATATTTATTCAATTAAAACCCGTCTCCTTTGCGCGGATCCATGCCTGCGCGCGTTTTTTCGTTAAATACAGCGGACGGTTTGCCGCGCTTCGTTTGCGTCAAGCCGTAAATTTTTTGTTGTAATGCTGATACACATATGAGATTGCGATCAAAACAGCGCCGAATAAAAAATAAGACGCGATACGCCATACATTTTGCAAAAACCAAAGGTCGAGCAAAAATAATTTGCTTGTCGCAAAAATCGAAAAACCGAGCCCGAAAAGGCGCATGGTTCGGTTTCGGCTGACAAAGCCGAAGATGATCCAAAAAAGCGACGCGCACATCCCCAGCGCGCTTAACGCCATGTTGTTAAAGCCCAGTTCGAATTGAACGAGCAGCATAATCGAAACCAAAAAAAGCGCGAACAGCGATGTCACGAGCGACAGCGCCTCGCGCTTCTTTTTTTGCAGTCCGATTAAACTTTTCACCCCGTCGTAAACAAAAAGCACCGCGAAAACATTAAATGCGATTAACGCCGCGAGAGACGCTTCCGGACTTGAACCGTAACGGAAGCTGAACATGTTGTTGTAAACAACCGCGAACAGCCCGAACGAAACGGCGCACAGTGAAATGATATTTACGATTTTATCCTTTATATACGGTATGTGCTTGATTGTGACCGCGCAAATAAAATATACAAACACCTGTAATAACGGCAGCCATCTGCCGTGGGTGCTCAAGCGCGACGTTATGCGGACGTAAATAAACGACGCGGCGTAAACAAAATAAAACATGGTTAAAATAATTACGGCGTAGCGGTATACGGCGACGAGTTTGCCTTTTGCTGTGGAACCAAAAACGGGATTTTTTCTTTCTGCGGCGACATATGCGGCGGCAACCGCAGCGAAGCCCAATATGACCGCGGTATAGTCCGTGAAAAACGGCGTTTGGTAGCTCGGTCCGAAATAAACCCAACTGCCGGACAAAAACATAGCGGCGGCGGCAAACGCCATAATGATCCAGCCGGTCCGCTCAAACCACGGCTCGCGTTTTAAAGCGCCGTATGAAATCAAAGCGACGGCTTCGAGCATCCAGCCTACCGTTAAAAAATTTTGCCCGAACTGCATAGGCACGGTAAGCACCGCGAAAGTAAGAGCCGTTAAAAAAAGCAGAGCATGAAGACGTTTGTCCCCGGGCAAAAATTTTTTTGCCGCCGCCGCGCCTGCTCCGTATAAAACGCAATAGCCGACGGCAAGCAATCCGTTGTGTTCAAAAACAAAATTCGGGTCGCCGTTAATAAAGCCGTAAACGATTACGCAATTAAAAAACGTGTTTGCGGCGAGAAGCGCGATGTCGAAACGCCCGGTTTTTTTTGTGTTTATCAAGGTAATGACGAGGTACGAGCAAAA
>WRDG01000202.1 GCA_009783525.1 Defluviitaleaceae bacterium
CCGGGCTCGTCACGAGCGTGCGCGGAGCGAAGGGCGGCTACAGACTGTCCAAGCCGCCGGACGAAGTGACGGCGGGCGACGCGCTCCGCATACTCGAGGGTTCGCTCGTGCCGGTAGACTGCGTGGGCGATGAAAGCGCGGCTTGCGCTTCGGCCAACTGCGAAAACTGTTCGACGAGATCCGTTTGGGAACGCCTCTACGCCGGCATGAACGAAGTGCTCGACACGATCTACCTTTCGGATCTGGCGGCGGACACAATAGAAATCAAAGGAAAATGAAAAAATGAACGGGCAAATTTATTTCGACAACGCTTCCACAACGCGGCTCTGCGCGGAAGCGCTCGACGCCATGATGCCGCACCTCACCGAATGTTACGGCAATCCATCGAGCAAAAAATATTCGCTTGGAGCGGATGCCCGAAGCGCGTTGGAAAAAGCGCGCGAAACGGTGGCGGCGGCTTTAAACGCGGAGCCGGACGAAATTTATTTTACGTCGGGCGGCACGGAGTCCAACAACTGGGCGATAAGCGGCGCGGCGCAAAAAACGCCGGGCGGCGCGGTGGTCGTCGCGGCAACCGAGCACCACGCCGTGCTAAAGGCGGCGGCCGCGCAAAAAAAATTCGGGCACGAAACGGTTATTGTTCCCGTGGACGGCCTCGGCTTTACGGACACGGACGCCCTGCGCGCGGCGCTCGAAAAAAAAGCGGCGGTCGTGTCGGTAATGCTCGCCAACAACGAAACCGGCACGGTCACGCGGTTCGGGCCAATCGAGCAGGCCGCGCACGAACGCGGCGTTTTGCTTCATACCGACGCGGTGCAGGCGGCGGGCCACATCCCAATCGACGTAAAAAAATTAAACGCCGACATGCTTTCAATCTCGGCGCATAAATTTTACGGGCCCAAGGGTGTAGGAGCGCTTTACATAAAAAGGGGCACGGACATCGGGCCGTTCGTCTTCGGAGGCTCGCAGGAGCGCGGCGGCCGCGCCGGCACCGAAAACGTCGCGGGCATAGCGGGCATGGCGGAGGCGCTGCGGACCGCCGCAGCAAAAATCCCGGAAGAAACCGAAAGGCTTTGCGCACTGCGCGACAGGATAATCGGCTACATAAAGCAAAACATTCCGCACGCATACATAAACGGCGCGGAGGGCGCCTTCCGCCTGCCGGGCAACGTAAATTTTTCCATGCTGTACGTCGAGGGCGACTACATGCTCGACCTGTTCACCCAAAGCGGCTTTTGCGTTTCGAGCGGCTCGGCCTGCACCTCGGGGCTGCCGGGCTCGTCGCACGTAATTGACGCGCTGTATGCGCATAGCCCGCACAGGGGAACCGTAAAAGGCACGGCGAGGATCACGCTCGGCAGGTACAACACGGAGCGGGAAGCGGACGCGCTCCTTAGCGCGTTGCCTGAAATTGTAAAAAAACTGCGCGACAATCTTCTCTACGAAGAATTTATAAAAAGCCAAGGCAAATAAGCGCGTTTGAAAATAAAAATAAAGAAGGGCGCGGACGCTGACATATGAGCGGATACACCGAAAAGGTCGTAAAAAATTTTACCAACCCGCAAAACATGGGCGAGATAACAAACCCGAGCGGAGTCGGCACGGTCGGAAGCAAGCAGTGCGGCGACATCATGCGTATGTTCCTTACGGTTGAGGGCGACGTAATAACCGACGCCAAGTTCAAAACGTTCGGCTGCGGCGCGGCGGTCGCGTCGTCGAGCATGGCGACGCAGATGGTCATAGGCAAGACGGTGTTCGAAGCGATGGAGCTGACCAACATGCAGGTTGTGGAGGCTCTCGAAGGCCTGCCGCCCGAAAAAATCCACTGCTCGTGCCTCGCGGAGGAAGCGCTCCGCGCCGCGCTGTGGGACTATTCGCAAAAAAGCGGCGTAACAATCCCGGGGCTCTCCGCTCCGGATGATCCTGCCGATATGTAGAGCAAAAAAATAACGCCGCGAAAAACTGCGGCGTTTTTTTTTCGGCAAAAAAATTAAGACATATATTTTCCGTGGGTAAAGTCCGGCACATTGACGGGCTGCGAGCCGAGCGCGATCGACTGTTCGCTCAGCGGCGTGACAGCGGAAAGCAGCGCGGCTTCGTAAGTGTTTACCGGCGGGTCCGTGTGTTCCGCCGCGCTGCGCAAAAATTCGCGCAGCACAAGATAGTCTATCGCGCCGTGCGCGACCGAGTCGGCTCTTCCGCTTGCCAAATACTCTTTCCAAACCGGATGGTCAAGATCGTTCCGTTCGATAAACTCGGTAAAGTCCTCCCACTTGCCGGGCGGGCTCATCCCTTCGATGTAAACGCTTTTCGTGTCCGCCATCCAAATGCCCTTCGTGCCCTGCACGCGCCCGTTGCGCGAGAACGGCCGCGGAAGCGTGGTGTCGTGTATGAGCTGCACCGTCTCGCCGTTTTCGCATTTGATAAGAGTAACCACTATGTCGCCCTCGGTTATGTTTTCTTTATGCATGTGGTGGCCTTCGGGAAGGTTGCCTTTAACCCACGCGGCGAGCCCCCGTGCCTTGCTCGACATCGAAACGAGCGAGGTGAACCTGTTGCCGTTAAAAATTTTTAGAAGCTTGAGCTTGGGCCCGAGCCCGTGCATCGGATAAAAGTCGCCGTTGCGGTGCAGATAATGCTCGAGCCTGTAATTATGGTTGGCGCGGCAGTTCGCAAGATTGTCGCGCAGGTCGTGCTGATAGCCGCACTGCACATGCACGAGCTCGCCGAACATCCCGCGCTCCGTCATGTTGAGCAGCGCCATTTCGCTGCGCTCGTAGTTGAAATTTTCCATAAACATGCACGGCACGCCCGTCTCTTCGTACGCGGCGACAAGCTCGTGGCAGCGTTCCACCGATGAGGCGCCGCCCGCCTCTATGCCCGGGCGCACGCCGTTTTTCATCGCCTTGACCGCGAGCGGTATGTGCGTTTGCCACGACGTGGTAATTACCGCCGCGTCCAAACCGGCGCCGCAAAAAAATTTGTCGGCGCAGCTGCAAACTACCGGCGAGAAGCCGGTTTTTTCGCGCGTAAAATTTGCGGCGTACTCCGCCATTTCAACGCGCAGGTCGCATACCGCCGCAAGCTCGACATGAAACCCTGCTTCCTGCTTGTCAGGAAGCCTTGCTTCCTGCTCACACATCATCTCGCACAATCTGTGTATGTACGACCAGCCCCAGCCGCCTATGCCTATCACGCCAACCTTTATTTTTTTCATTTTATGCACGCGCCTCCCGTAAAAAATTATTTCTTTTTCCATTTCATAAAAATATCGCAAGCCGCAGCCATCTCTTCCTGCGAAGGCTCGCGGAATTTTTTCGCGGCGTATTCCATGCCGAGGCTCAAAAATTTCCCTTCCGCCAAATGGTTTAACCGAAGCGGCTCTACGTTTCTTACGCCGCCCGTCTCCTCCAAAAAATCCGCTGTCGCAAGAAGCTCCGCGCCGTCGTTCACACCCGGCACGACCGGTATCCGAACGAAAATGTCCGCGCCGCTTTCGGCGAGCCGCCGCAGATTTTTTTTTATCAAAGCGTTCGATTGACCGGTAAACTCCTTATGTTTTTTTTCGTCGACCATCTTTACGTCGTAAAGCCAGAGGTCAACAAAACGCAAAACTTTTTCGAAATTTTTCCACGGCGCAAAGCCGGCGGTTTCCACAGCAGTGTGGTACCCCCGGCTTTTTGATTTTTCCAGCAGCTCCAATAAAAATTCGGCCTGTGCTATCGGCTCGCCGCCCGAAAACGTAACGCCGCCGCCGGAAGCCGCGTAATAGTCGCGGTCCCTGTCCGCCTCCGCAAGCACCTCGTCCGCGGTCATGGATTTGCCGCAAAGCACGAGCGCTCCCGCGAAGCAGGCTTCGGCGCATTTGCCGCAGCGCTCGCAGCTTTCGCCGTTTTTTATTTGAAAAACATTTTCGCACGCCGCCCTGCACCGCCCGCAGCCGATGCACTTGTTGGAAAAAAACTGTATCTGCGGCCGCCAGTCAAACGACTCGGGGTTGTGGCACCAGGCGCAGCGCAGGCCGCAGCCCTTTAAAAAAACAGTCGTGCGGATACCCGGCCCGTCGTGGATCGAATATCGCTGTATGTTGAACACATTACCCATGTGCCACGCGGTTTATCACCTGCTCCTGCAGCGCGGGCGACAGGTCGTTGAAATACGCGGACTGCCCGGCGATGCGCACGCACAGGTCGCGGTGGCGCTCGGGATTTTTTTGCGCGTCAAGCAGCGTCGCTTTGTCCACGCAGTTGATCTGCACCTCCATGCCGCCCTTGTCGAAATACGACACGAGCAGATCCACCATTTTGTCGAGGTCTTCTTCCGTCGTGAGTATGGTCGCGTTGAGGCGCAGGTTCACGTTTAGCCCGCCCGAAGACATCGAATGGTCAAACGAAGTGACCGAGTTGAACA
>WRDG01000203.1 GCA_009783525.1 Defluviitaleaceae bacterium
AATCAAAAGCAATCGAACGCATTAAAGAAAAATCGTCAAAGAATAAAGTTGATTTGATTTCGCGGATTGACGAGGATTCTTTACGGCTATATACCGCCCGCAAGCAGTTATCCCATGAAAAAATATACATACTTCAAGCGAACGATGGGCGCAAGCGCGTTGTTACGGGTTCGGCAAATATGTCGCACTCTGCCTTTTCGGGGATGCAGCGCGAAAATATCTGCTACATGGACGGGGATAGGGCTTTTGATTGGTATTACGGATGTTTCGAGGAACTCCGCGACAACAGCACCGACAACATAACCGTTAAAATGATTACAGTTGATGATACATCGGAAAATATCGAGGAACTGCCGATTGCGCAGACCGTTAAAGTTCAAAAAGCGTTAATAATCGAACCGCAAATAAATGAACAGTTTCAAGAGGATAAACGTTTTGCATTGAGCGTAAAAGGCTTAGCGGCAAAATATGCACCGCTCATGCCAAAATCAGATAAAAAAGGAAAAACACTCATTACGCCGGATGCGATAAAATTAGCACGTCGCAAGTTGGATGATGTAAGCAGACAGGAAAAAGAGCTGCGGAACGAATATCCGCAGCTTGTGATAGACATTGAAAACTCCGCCGTAATATTAAATGACCGCACCCTTGACCTTAATCCGCAACAGAATGAAATCGAAAACGACGTGCGGCTTTTCCTTGAATACATGAACGGATACGAAAAATTCCACGGTGATGTTCAATTGATGCAAACGCGGTATTTTGAGTTCGCAAATTGGTTTTTCGCAACGCCGTTTTTTGCAACCATGCGGAATATGGCGGCCTTGAATAATCAAGTTTCTTTTCCGTACCCCGTATTCGGGCTTGTTTACGGTAAAAGCAAAGCGGGTAAAACAAGTTTTTTGGAAACATTATTAAAGATGATGATAGGGCAAAAAACGAAAATCGCAGCCCCCGACTTTACTCGAAGTTCAATCGAGGGTTTAAGGCGTGAGGTCAAAGGCGCGCCTATCATAGTTGACGATTTAACGCAGGCAAGGTTTTCACAACATGCCGTGGAAACAATAAAAAACGATGATTTCGGCGTGTTAGACAGACTTTCGACTTATCCCGCCGTTGTTATTAGCGCAAACGAAGATGTTAAGGCTGTTGCGCCGGAAATCGTGAGAAGAACGGTAATTTGCCGAGTTGAAGCCGGACTAAAAAACACCGATATTATACGAAGCAGTAACGTTGTGCGTAAGGTTCAGCAGCAAATCACTACGGCTTTTTATCGTGAATATTTAAGGCGTATGTTGGAACGGGTACCCGCGTTGATTGAAGAAATGAAAGCGGAGGACAACATCGCGCCTGATGCTCTTGAAATTTCATCGGAAATTATTTACGCAATTATCAACGAAAATTATAGCGATGAAATACCATATTATATCCGAAAGCTCAGCTTGAACGATTATTTCAGTGAAAAAACTACGGGCGCATTTGTGATAAAAACAATTCAAAACGCATGGCGGATAAATCGCAAACAATTCGTTGTTGACAGAAAAAGACAGCAGCTTCGCTACAGCACAGGCGATATTCACGAAACAAACCGAATTATCAAGGAGTTGCCTGAAGATTTGGAAGCTCATAAATCGCGGGATTGTATCGTTATGGACTTGGATGTGGCTTGCACGTTTTTTGATGTGAATTTTAAGAAACGGTTTTTGTTATAAAATCGAGGTAAAAATAATGACGAACTTAATTAAAATCACCGGTGTCGGTGCAAAAAATGGCGCAGCACTTACTCAAAGCTGTGTATCCGACAATCGAATCACTCAAGGGGCAAGACCCGGATCATTTAAACACTTGCAAACAGCAAGTGTTTTTTTGACGGATTAATTTTCATAAAACCGACGATATGTTTTTGTATCTGCTGCGATAATATATGCAAATTAAACCCCTGTTGTTTTTTTTTTTTTTTGCGGTTTGCTTGCTGTTTTCCTCCCAATTAGTTTACGTACCTTCAAAACCGCATTAATTTTTGCGAACAATTTATGTAATAATTTAAAATTTACAACTTTTTTCCATTTCCGAATCGACAGGAACTTTTAATAAACCGGAGATTGCAAATCTTGCCCGCAATGATGGCGTGCCGTGAGCGGCGTTGCTCGGAGGCTTCGTGTTGTTTTAAACAACACGAAGCCTCCTTCTTGTTGTGTGTACAATTGTCATTCTGAGCCGCAGGCGAAGAATCTTTAAGACCCTTGGGGGAGTTTGCCTTGAGCATGATAAGATTCTTCGCCTGCGGCTCAGAATGACATGCTTATGGTTCAGGGTGACATGCCTGCGGTTCAGGGTGATAAACGAAACAATTGCACAACAACAATGAGAGCGTCACGCCCTATGATTCGACAAAAATCCTTCACTTATGTTCACACACATGTCCTGTTATACAAATCAAAAAAGTACCCGCGTTTTTCAATCAACTCGTCAAAATCCCCTTCCTCTGCGACGCGCCCTTCCTGCAAGACGAAAATTTTATCGAACGCCTTTACCGAATCCAGTCGGTGCGCGATTGCTATTACGGTTTTCCCGTCAAGCAGGGCTGTTATGTTTTGCATGACGGCTTCTTCGGTGAGGTTGTCGATGGCGGAGGTCGCCTCGTCGAAGATATAGACGCTTGCGTTTGAAAACCACAGCCGCGCAAGCGCAAGCTGCTGACGTTCGCCGCCGGACAGGTTTACGCCGCGCTCACCTATAAGCGTGTCTAAGCCGTTTTCAAGTTTTTCGTACAGTTCTTTCAATCCGACCTTTTCGATTGCGTCAAGCAGCAGCTCATCGCTCGCCGCTTCGTCGAACACGATGTTTTCGCGCAGAGTGCCGTTAAAAACCGGCGGCTCCTGCGGAAAATAGGCGACATGCCTGTAATAGCTGCTGAGGTTTATGTCGGCAAGGTCGATGCCGCCCGCCGTAACGCTGCCGCCGCAAGGCACAAGCAGCCCGGCTATCAGCTTGACGGCAGTGGACTTGCCGCAGCCGCTTTCGCCGACCAGCGCCGTGGTCCTGCCATGCTCTATATCCAAATTAAATTTTGAAAATATTTCGCGGCCGTCGTAATTAAAATCCGTTTCGTTAAACGAAATGCCGCTGTTCAATTTTTCAACCGCCACGCCGCTGTTTAGCCTCGGGTCTTCTTTCGCGTCCAAAAACTCCGCATAACGTCCGAACGCGATTTTTTCCAGCTTGTAGTAAACGTTCACCACATTGAAGATTGCTATCTGCTCGTATGCTTTGTCTACCAGCACAAGCAGCGCCACAACCTGGCCGACGGTCAGGTTTTTTGTAGACCAGCCGTAAAGAATCAACCCCACTTTCATAAATAAAACAAAAAACGCGCAAATGGTAAAAAACGCCTCGTGAACCATCAGCATTTTTACGGATGACGAAATTATTTGCCCCGAGGCGGCCTCCGTCTTTTTTATTTCTTTTGCGAAACGGCCGTTCGTGCGGAACACGACCAGCTCCATGAAGCCGCGCACCAAAAAGTGGTTGAACTTTTCTTCGTTTACCAAAATCCGTTCTTTAACCTTGTACAGGGCTTTTATAAGGATGTTGGAAGCCAAATACATTATCGTATAGCTTACAACAAGCCCCGCCATAACCGTTGGGTTGATTGCGAAAACGAAAACGACGCCAAAAACCATGGAGGGGATCAATTCGCCCGCGAGGCGCAGGTAAAAGTTCTTTAACATATAGCGGCCGGCCGCCGCGCCGTTTTCTATCCGCTGCACAAGCGCGCCGGTGCCGAGCTTCGTGTACGAAAGGTAGTCGATAACGGACATCTTGCGAAGCGCGGCAAGCTTCAAGCCCTGCACGATGCTGTCGTCAAGCTTCCTGTCCGGGTAGTTGTACAGATACCCCATTACGTAAATAGCGGCAAGCGCCGCGCCGTAAACGGAAATGCTTGCCGCTGTTAATGTGCCGTCCGTGAAGCTGTCCACTACCCGTTGAAAATAAAACGGGGCGAAGCTTTGCAGAAACGTCCAAAAAATTCCCATCGAAATAAAAACGGCTATTAACGTTCTGTTTTTTACGGCGATTGCTTTTAAGTGCTTCAAAATAAACGTTCCTTCTTTTTTTTGATTTTTATTTCGATTTTTTGAGTGTGATTTTAATTCATCATAACATTAATAAACTTTTTTCGTTTTAGACGACATCAAACAACGATTTGTAAGGAAGAAACGCCGAAGGCGTTTCTGTGCTTGGGGGTATGATTGCCGCTCCGCTGCATCTTGTTTAACGAGATGCGGCAAACGAAGCCGCATAATTTTTTATATAAATATATTGTGCTAATTCACATGGCGTGATATAATAGTTTTATGTTTTGAAAATTAATAACGACGACCGCAATGAATTTATAAACTTGTTTC
>WRDG01000204.1 GCA_009783525.1 Defluviitaleaceae bacterium
ATCGACGCTCGCTTCGCGTATAGGTTCGATTGCCTTAAAATGTTTCATGAGTGCTTTGCGGCGCAGCGGACCAATGCCCGGTATGTCGTCCAGCACCGAGTGGACCTTAGCGCCGGCCCTAAGCTTGCGGTGATACTCGAGCGCGAAGCGGTGCACTTCATCTTGAATGCGGCAGATGAGCTTGAAGCACTCACCGTTTTTTGGCGGCAATATTTCTTCGTTGTTGTAAATAATTCCGCGTGTCCGATGTTTTTCGTCTTTAACCATTCCGCAAACGGGTATTGAAAATTCCATTGCCCTTAAAATTTTTTCGGCCGCGTTTATTTGCCCTTTGCCTCCGTCTATTAATATCAAGTCCGGCAGTTTTGAAAAACGTCCGTTCTGATCGTTCTGCTCGCTCATATAACGGTTGAAGCGCCGCGTAATAATTTCTTCCATCGAAGCGTAGTCGTCCGGACCCATCACACTTTTAATTTTAAATTTTCTGTAGTCGCTGTTTTTTGCGCGGCCGTTTTCAAAAACGATCATTGAACCGACGGATTCGAAACCCTGTATGTTCGAAATATCGTAGGCCTCGATCCGTAAAAGCGGTTCGTTTATTTTTAAAGCATGCGCCAGTTCGGCGAGCGCATTCGCGTTTCGTTCGGTTTCGCGCCTAATGTTGCCGCCGAATTGTTCGATGGTGAGAGCGGCGTTTTTTAAAGCAAGCTGCACCAGTTCAAATTTATCTCCTTTTTGCGGGACGATTATCGCGACCTTTTGCCCCTTGACCTGCGAAAGCCAGCTTGATATCAATTCGTTTTCCGCCGCTTCGTGCGAAAGCGCAAGCTCCTTCGGAATAAAGGCGGCTTCTCCGTAAAATTGTTTTATGAACGCTGAAAAAACTTCGGCCTCCGTTAAATCCGACTCAGCCTGCATTAAAAAATGTTCGCGCCCGATGAGCCGACCGTCGCGCACAAAAAAAACCTGCATTAACGCCTCGGCTTCGTTTCGCGCAATTGCGATAACGTCACGGTCGTCGCCGTCGCAGGTATCCGTGCGCTGGCGCTCGGATAAAATTTGCAACGCATTTAATAAGTCGCGGAGTTCCGCGGCTCTTTCGAATTGCATATTTTCAGAACACTCGCCCATTTCGTCGCGGATTTTTTTTACAACCTTGTCTGTTTTACCCTGAATAAATTGCTCGGCTTCCGCAACATAAACATTGTACTCGCCTTCTGAAATAAATTTATGGCACGGCGCTTTGCATTGGCCGATGTGATAGTTTAGGCACGGCCGATCCTTATTAAAATCACGCGGAAATTTGCGTACGCAGCGTCTCAGCGGCCAAATTTTATGGATCAGTTCGAGCACTTCGTGTGCGCGCATCGCGCTCACATAAGGACCGTAATATTTGCATTTATCTTTTTCCCGGTGATGAGCGTACAATACTCGCGGCAAAGATTCATGAACGGAAATTTTTAAGTATGGATATGCTTTGTCATCCTTGAGTTTTGCGTTGTACGGCGGATGGTAGCGTTTGATCATGTTGCATTCGAGCACAAGGGCTTCCACTTCGTTTTCTGTTACGATGTATTCAAATGAAAAAATTTTTTTTGCCAATGCGGCTGTTTTCGGATTTTGTTCGCCCGATGTTTGAAAATAACTGCGCACGCGCTGGTGCAGGTTTACAGATTTGCCAACATATAAGACCGCGCCGTTTTCGTCCTTCATTATATAAACGCCGGATTTTTGCGGTAACTTTTTAAGCTCTTCGGGAATGTCGAACATAAAATCTCCAATTGGGTTGTTTAATAATTATTGCATAATTAAACGGTTGCGCTCAACAAATAATTATTGTATTATTATTGGCGCGCTAATTATTTTAATCAAGAGCGAGGTGAATGTATTGGCAAACACACAATCGGCAAAGAAACGGATAGGCAAAACGGCAAAACGTCAATTGCGCAATAAAATGATTAAATCTTCTACAAAAACCGCAATAAAAAAAGTTGCTGCCGCCGTGTCATCAGGCGACAAAGATGCGGTCAGGACGGCATATTTCAAAGCGGTTTCCGCTATAGACAAGGCGTCCGCAAAAGGCGTCTTTCATAAAAACAACGCGGCTCGGAAGGTTTCAAATCTGACGAAATTAATCAATAAATAAAAAAAGCCGCGTGAAGCGGTTTTTTTATTTAACGTATGCGGCTAACGTGTACGTTGATTTTATTTTTATGTGAATAATACGACGATTAAATGCAAATCAACGTTTTGCGTTAATAAAAGGAGAAAACAAATGATTTATAAAAAATTCGGCGGCAACGGCGAAAATGTTTCGGCGTTGGGATTCGGAGCGATGAGGCTTCCAATGATAAAAGTCGGCGAAGAAGATTTTGTCGACGAAGACAAAGCCGTTTCTGTAATGCAAAAAGCTTTCGATCTCGGCGTGAACTATGTCGACACGGCTCCGGGCTATTGCAATAAAAAAAGCGAAGCTGCAGTCGGCAAAGCGATAAAAGGCAGACGCGACAATATTTTATTGTCCACAAAAAATCCAATCAGTAATAATTCCGGAGACGACTGGTTAAAACGTCTCGAAGGTTCATTGCAAAACCTCGAGACGGATTACATCGACTACTATCATTTTTGGGGTATTGGCCTCGAAGCTTTTAAAAGCTGGCAGGGATTGGAATTCGGTCCGATCGAAGCCGCATTAAAAGCGAAAGAAGAGGGGATGATCAAACACATATCGTTTTCATACCACGACGCGCCCGAAAATTTTAAACCAATAGCGGACAGCGGGATATTTGATTCGGTATTAATGCAATACAACATGCTCGACCGTTCAAATGAAGAAAATTTTGCTTACGCCTGTGTAAAAGGTCTTGGAACCGTGGCGATGGGGCCGGTTGGCGGCGGCAATCTCGGTTCGCCCAGCGATGTTATCCAAAGTATTCTTGGTGTCAAGACAAAAAGCACGGCGGAAATGGCGCTGCGTTTTGTTTTGTCGAACGAAAACGTCCATATTGCGTTATCCGGAATGAACACAATGGAAATGGTAAATGAAAACGTTAGCGTGGCTTCGCGTGCAGGGCAGCTTACCCCGGACGAAAAACAGCGCCTAAACGAAATGATGGACAAATATAAAAAATTTGCGGAGCTTTATTGCACGGGCTGCGATTATTGCAAACCCTGCCCGCAGGGGATTGAAATCGGGTACCTGTTCAAACTCATGAACCAGCATCGCGTGTACGGTCTTACCGATGTTGCGCGGGGCGCGTACAGCGGAGTCGTTAACGGTTGGAGCTGGATCAAAAGCGCGGACGCATCCAAATGCACCGCGTGCGGCGAATGCGAAAAAAAATGCCCGCAAAAACTCCCGATCATCGAACAGTTAAAAGAAACGCATACGGCGCTGTCATAATTTAATAATTTTTTTCGATCGTTCCGTCAAAAAAAATCCAAACAACGGACGCGTTGTTGGCATACGCCAACTCGCGTCCTTTTTCTAACGGCAAAATAAAAATAGCAGTCGATAATATATCCGCCGCAGCCGCGCTGTCGTGCATTACCGTTACCGAACAGTAGCGGGCGGGCGGCGAGAGTGTTTCCGGATCTATAATATGGCCGCCGCGGTAATAATCACCGCTTGTTGCAAAAGCTCCTTTATTAATGCGGATGGTTTCCGACATGACAGAATCGTTTTCGGGCTCAAAAGGATTTTTTATGCCGACAATCCATTCTTTGCCGTACATAATTGCATCTCCGCCGGCGTTAATCAAAAAAGCCGTCACATCGTTTTCGAGCAGCACAGCCGCAGCTCTGTCCAACGAATACCCTTTTGCGACGGCCCCCACATCGAGCGACATTTCACTGTGTGTCAAATAAACGGTGCCCGCTTCTTCGTCAATGATCAGCCCGTCTATATCAGCGTATTGCGAATACATAATCAACTCTTCATGCGGAAAACCTTCGTTAATTTTTTTTATTACAGGTCCGAGCATTACGTTAACCGTTCCGTCTGTTATGCGGTAAGCGTTTGCCGCATAAAGAAGCAGTGCGATTATATCTCCGTCGGTTTTTACGGGCGACACGCCGGCGTTGTTGTTGACAGTCTTAATGCTGTTAATGCCGTTGAAATCGTTGTGTATGTCAAATAATCGGTGAAGCCTGAGCAATTCGTCGTAGACCGTTTTTTTTATGCAGTCAAACCGTTCGTCGTTTTCCGCATAAATAGTTAAACGGACTTCCGTATCGAAAAGTCCGTAAAATTATGCAGTATATTTGCGTTCCGATTTACATCCGCCGATAAAAACAGCCGCTAAAATGATGGCCGTGTTGAAATTAAACCAGGACGTGGCTTTGCCCAAGCGGCTGAAAATCACCAGATTCAACAATTTCTCAACAACA
>WRDG01000205.1 GCA_009783525.1 Defluviitaleaceae bacterium
AACGAAACCGACTACAGCGTCAACCTGCTGGCGGCCGTTTTTTGCGTCGCGGGCGCCGATGCGGACAGAGCCGAGCTTGCGTTTTACAGCGGCATGGCAAACCATTTTTGCTGGATTGAAAACGACTGGAGGGGTTCGAGGGGCTGCGAGTGTTTCGGCTGCATAAACGAAACGCCGTTTGAAGAGGAGCTTCGGCTATTAATAACCATGGGCCTGTCCGCCGCATATTTTATTTTCGGCGGCGCGGCGCAAAACGCAAACGCGGAGCAAATCAAGCTTGAAATAATGGAAAGCATCGACAAGGGCTACCCTGTTTTGTCACGGATAAGCACGCAACGGCACAAGCAGAGCATAATCATCGGCTACGAAAACGACGGCGAAAAAATCGTGTGCAAGGCGGCAATCGAGGGCTCGCCCTCGGAAGGCGGCGCCCATAAAAGCGCCGAAACCTTCGTGCATGAAAGTTGGCAGGACACGATACTCGACTGCATCGTGCTTAAAGAGCGGTTCGAAACCGTTCCCGAACGCGAGCGCGTGCTTGAGCAGTTGAAGCTTATCTGCGGACGCGCCCGCAAAACGGACAAATTCCGCGGCAAAATTTCGTCGGGCTTTGCCGCATGGGAATCGTACCTGCATATGCTCGAACACGAAGACCTGTCCGCCCTCCCCTTGACGGAAGCCGCGCCCGGCGGCGACAGCGTTCAGCTAAGGCTCGGCATTTATTGCGACGGCCTGTGCCAAATATGGGAACGCCACGCCGCGCATCCCTTTTACCGCTTGCTTGCCGATAAATTTCCCGAATGGCGCGGCGAGTTGACGGCAGCCGCTTCCGCGCTTGACGAGTGTTCGAAGTACGGCGGTTTTTTATGGACGCAAGGCTTTGCCTTCGAAGGTGAAGGACTTGAAAAATTCCGAAGCCCCGCCGCAAGAAAAATTCTTGCCGACGAGGGGCGCAGGGCCATGCAAAAAGATTTGGAAGCCGTTGTGATGTTTGAAAAGATTTTGGAAAAAGAAGGGTGGTTGAAAAACTATTGATTTCGCTGCAAGACATTGCGAAACCCATCACATACCCCAAGATGAAACCTTTGGGGCATTCATAAAGACATTCAAAGAGCAGTTAGGTTTCCTCGTTTGCTTCCTTGCCGATAGTGCCCATATAGTCGTCTGCGGACGGTCGGGAAGGAAGGAACTCTGTAAGGGTTCCTTCCTTCCCGGTCGTCCTTAAACAAACCGATCAACTTTTTATCCTGTTCCCCGTTTTCGGAGGCGTAATGACACGGCAAAAATCCGGACTGTCAAGGGTACAAGGGTGGAGATTTTTTCGCGGCACACAAGCGAAAAAAACTAACCGTCATGTCCCTTGACTGTCCGGATACTCGAAAACGGCGGGTTTAAAATTTATTTTTTTCATTTTGCCCGTTGCATAAACAGATTTAAAATGATTAATTATTTATCATTAATTGTGCAGGAAATTCTGCAAAGCAAAAAAGTTTGATTTTGCCTGAAGTTATAGCGGAAGTTATTTATGTTATGACGAAATATTATGTTTAACCGCGTTATATAGTTTCGGAACGTATCGCTGAATTTTTAGAAGATGCAAACTGCGCTTCTCAAAGCCTATCTAATGCGGTAAAATTTTTCGGCGACATAAATTTTGATTTTGTTTACTGCCTGCTTTTTGAATACTCCAAGCAAGTTGATTATGAAGTTTTTACGTTTGATAAAGATTTAAATAAGCTGATTAAGGGAGAGTAAAATAATACGAACAATCTATTGATTTTAGTTTCAGGTATGCCGGGTGCAGGAAAATCAACCTTCGCAGATTATCTTGCCTCGCAAATGAATATTCCGCTTGTAAGTTATGATAAAATTTTAAGTAAGGAATGGGATATTCTAAAATCTCATCTTCCGGATCTTGCCCATCAATTTTTTTGGTTCTTTGGCGAAACCGTAATGAAATCTAAACTGCCGTTAATTATGGACTATTGTTTTCATCCGCAAAGTTGCGCACAGCTTGATATTTTTACTTCGCAATACGGTTATAAAACGATTACCATACATTTTGACGCGGATATTGATATTGTGTACAAGCGTTTTATCGAAAGAAATAAAAACGCTAATCAAGAAAGACATATTGGGTTGATAGAGGACGTTGATTATGAAAAATTTTCTGAGTTTGCAAAACTTAATAAATATTTTTCTTTCGGAGAATATCGCATAATTGTTAATACCAACGATTTTTCTAAAGTTTCTTACGAAAATATAAAAAACCAAACGGATATGCTAGTTAAGGAACTTAATAACACCGCAGTATAAGCATTAATACGCAATAAAAAACCGCCCGAACATCCGGTCAAGCTGACCTGATGTTCGGGCGGTTTTTTAATGCTTAATATCCTGCGTTTTGCGCTTCGGCGTTCACGCTCCCAAGTTCAGATTTCAACTTGTGCTGTATTCCGAAGCAATTTTTTCGTATATGTTTGAATCAAAATCAAGAATATATTTTTTGTGAAGCTCTGCCGGAAGTACATAGCATGGAATGTTTTCAATGTTTAATTTTCGTGCTTTGAATAATCTATGATTTCCGTCAATAAATATTTCAACATTGTCGGTTAGTTTTATTAAGATACACGGCTTGGTTAAATCGGTTTCCATAGCATAATCTGGATTGGCGCAAATGCCTCCATCTTGCTCAGATAAGCGCAATACATTTTTATGTTCAATAGCAAAATTTTCATTTTCAAGCCCTTTTAATAACGCCGCAATATTCCAAACAATTTGATGTTTTTTATCTTTTGAAAACATACGGCAATATGCTTTTGAGGGTTCAAGCGGATAGTTATTCGCCATGCCTTGAAAATTTTTTCCGCTATTTTTTTCGCTTTCGTTCATTGTTTTACGCCTCTTGAATAAATTTTTATTTCATTAATTGTTTTCGTTTTTCTTGACCCTCGCACGTTCCCATCGGGCAAGGGTGAAGCGGTACGCCGAATGGCGGTTACGATTCGCCGTCAGGTTTGCAAAATTTTTGTTAGGACAGTGGTTGTATTACATCGGCACTTAAATATAGCAAGAGACAAACGCGATATTTTTGTGCCGAACAAGATGCAATCCGGGTATTTTTTTGCTGCCAACGGCGCGGCACACCGCCTGATGCGACGAATATCTGCAAAAGAGCGTGAAACCCGTCAAATACATACCGGACATTTTAATTAATGCCAAAGCGTTAAAAAGCCGCCGCTTACGAACATAGACAATACCCGAATGGTCGCTCATGTTGTAAAAATTGTTTTTCAATTTGCTACGATATATAACCGGCGGCAGACTGGTTGTTTATGTCCGTGCCGATCGATATGCAGCTTTATATGAAATCTAAAAGTTCTTTCATGTGGGAAAAGTTGGCTGCGAGGAGGGGCCGGTATATGAGGCCTTTTCTTTGCTAACGATTAATAAGCAATTAATTATCAATATTTATCCTTTCAAACTTTTCGAAATAATACCTAACAATTGACCTGTAAGCCGCTTTAAGTCTGTACATAATACAACGGACGGGTAAATATTTTTAAGTGACTCGTAACACCGGTAGTTTCCGTTGTCGTCATCATCCAAAGCGACAGCAATTATGTCTGTACCCCGTTTAGTTATTTTTTTAACGGAATTTGCCGTGTCTTTTGTCGAAACGGGATGATAATATTCGTCGTAAGCGTGCGCCGGTTCTCCGTCTGCTATTACGATAATCAATTTTTTTGCACATTCGGTTTTCGTATTCATAAAACGTTCTGCCCAAAATAACGCAAGCCCGTCTCTATTGTCGCCGCTCGCCGTTAAGCCCATCAAGTTTAGTTTATCTTCGCTCTTTGCGTTGAAATTAATTAATACATTGATTTTTACAATCGGTTCAGAAAAACATGACCTGTGTTCTGCTATTGCATGGACAATACCTTGTTTTTTTAATACTTCGTGGAGAATCACGCTCGAAACCATTGCACTTTCTTTACGAGGGCCGTTCATTGAACCGGAACCGTCAATTAAAAGCATAACAGCCATATCAGGAATACCAAAATCCTCCGTATAGCGATACCAATACCGCTTTTTCATGTCTGCAAGCCGTGTTGATGTAATTCCGTTCCCGAAAATTTTTTTTTCTTCGCGAACCGGAACCCGTGCTTTTAATATAAGTGTAAATCTGCTGATGTATGAATTGATATTTACTTGATATTTCCGATAAATATTTTCGTATGCCACGCGCATGTTTAAATTCGGTTTTGGTTTTGTTTCAATGATTTCAATATTACGATGCACTTTGGCGCAATCAAATTGTGTTGCTTTCCAATTAACAACAATAGCCTTTGAGCGTACAATATTTAATGCCGCGTTTTTTTCTTTTAT
>WRDG01000206.1 GCA_009783525.1 Defluviitaleaceae bacterium
GGGGGATCATCGTTATTTCCGCCGAAACCATCGGCACATTTGCGGCTTCCACCGCTTCCCGCACGGCGGAAAACCCCTCCGGCAGCGTGATAATCTCGTACCCTTCGTCCTGGGCGATAAAATCCTCTGCCCCGGCGTCAATGGTCAACAGCATAAGCTCTTCCTCGCCCATGCCGCAGTCTTTTTCCACCATAATCTGCCCTTTTTCGTCGAATTGGAACGACACGCAGCCTTGCGCGCCCATGTTCCCGCCGCCTTTCGTGAAAGCATGACGCACGTTAGCTGCCGCGCGGTTGCGGTTGTCCGTAAGGACCTCGACTATAACGGCAACGCCGTTCGGTCCGTATCCTTCATAACGGATCGGCTCAAAATTTACGGCGTTTAAATCACCGGCGGCTTTTTTTATGCTTCTGTCGATCGTATCGTTTGGCATGTTGCCGGCTTTTGCTTTTGCGATAACGTCGCGGAGGCGACCGTTTGCCGCAGGGTCGGCTCCGCCGCTTTTGACTGCAACGGCGATCTCTCGCCCCATGCGGGTGAACACTTTACCGCGGGCCGCATCGTTGCGGTCCTTTTTATGTTTTATGTTTGCAAATTTAGAATGACCAGACATTTTTCCTCCAATAATTAGTTAACGCAATCGATTTCTTTTAAGTAAAGATAACTCAAATTTAAAGCGGACATGCAATCCAAATTTCTCATTTGATCCTGTTCAATCGAAATGTACGGCAATTCCATTTCCATTGCGCATTTCATAACTCCCTTTATGTCTACAACTCCTGTTCCTACTGCCGTAAACGTCGGACGCGGCCGGCCGGGGTCGATATCCGCCATCGGATAACCCGGTACGTAATCTTTCAAATGAATGCACGTCAATCTGTCGCCGATGCGACGCATTACTTCGACCGGATTTGCTCCGCCTATATGCGCCCAGCAAACGTCAAGCAAAAAATGAACGTTTTCCGTGTTCGAAAGCATATAGTTGTACGCTTGAACACCTTTAAAAACCTCGGTGTATTCCTGCGAATGATTATGATAAGTTAACTTGATCCCTTCTTTGTTTAATTTTGATCCTGCGGTTTCGTAACGTTCAAGCTCCTTCATGTAATCGTCGTACTGCGGTATTTGATCCCACATTCTGCTGTTAACCCAACCGCACCATATTGTCGCGCGGTCAACGTTGATTTTGTGAGCCTTATTTATTACATCCGACAATGCTTCGTCGGACAAGTCATCGCGGTTTACGCTCACCGTTAACGCTTTTAAGTTTAAATCCCATAATCTTTTTATGTTTTCATCTGTTTCCGTTTCAGAATCCTTTGAAAAAAAAGCTTCGCCCGGTTCGTAGGCTTTAAAACCTAAATTAGCAAGCTCTTCTAAATTTTCCCAAAAAAATTCGTCCTTTGGTGTAAACCCGATCCAAGCCGCATTTGATTTACGCATGTGCGCCTCCCCTATTTTATTTCGACGGTTTTCACCGTGAAATGTTTGCCCGCTCCGTTTTTAACAACGACTGTCCGTTTTTCGTCGGGCAGCAAATCAAAATAATTGTCGTCGATTATCTCCGACAACGGCATGTCAACGTACACGCCATGAATAAACGTTTTCGCGTTTATTTCTATTATTTTGTCTGTTCCGTTTTCGTACTGCGTATAATCCATGACAGGATTTGGCAAAATCCATTTTCTATATTCGCAGGCATAAAAAACTGCCGGCTTAATTTTATCGTGCGAAGCAGAAGCGAACCAAATTCCGTTTTCTGCAGAGCGGTCGTTTTTATCAAAAACGACAAGCTCAATCCGTTTCCTCGCCGGAATTATTATTTCTTTTTTGTCCGCTATATATTCGCCGCAGAAGCCGTTGTAACCATATGTCATTTCGAAAACCGCGTTTTCAACCGTATCATTGCAACCCAGCACAATTAACTTGCCGGGATTTTCATTGTCTTCGCGAATTATCATCTTTATCGGCTCAAACGCTCTTTTTACTCCGTAGTACGATATTTTTCGGCACAAATAATAATCGATAATCGTCCAACCAACTTCACCCCAACAATCGTTATACATCCAAAAAAGTCCGCCGCCGCAATAATCTTTAAAACGTAAACTTTCAAGCGAATAACTTAGCATCAATGATTGCGTAAGACCCGCATACAGCAAATATTCTTCGAATGAAAGCTCGCGGTCTGTATAATGCTTTTTAATACCGGCGTCGACAGTCAGTTTTTCAAATATATTGTTGTGCAAATTCCATACCTTTCCGTAACGTTCAATCGGCTTGTTGTCAAAATATTTTTCAACCGTTTCTTTCGAGCAAGGGCCCGGATATCCGTATTCGGAAACGAATCGCGACAGAACCTTGTCGTATTCGCGTGGCTCGATACGTTTTTCCATATCGCCGTTCATCATGCATTCACCCCAATGATGAACGTCGCCAACATACGGCGAGCCCGGAGAATCTCCGCCAAAAGGCGACCCTTTCCAATACGGAACCCATGGGCAATTTTTTTTGATATATTCAGGAACCTGTACGTTGGCAATTTTTAATCCGTATTGCTTTTCTTGTTTGAGCGTAATTTCTTTTGTATTCGGCCAACCTGACATCATCGAATGCATTTCGTTGTTGCCGCTTAACATGGCTATGCAGGTGCGCGCCGCCAAACGTTTCGTTTGATAATCGATTTCTTTTGCAACTAAATCATAAAAATCTGTTACATGATCAGGATAAGCCGCACACGCAAACATAAAATCATGCCAAACCAAAATGCCGTTTTGGTCGCAGGCATCAAAAAAAGCGTCGGTTTCATATATGCCGCCGCCCCAAATACGAAGCATGTTAAAATTGGCTTCCTTAGCTTCTTCTATTAACGCAAAATATTTTTCCGGCGTTACGCGCGCATATAACGAATCGGCCGGAATCCAATTGCCGCCTTTGCAAAAAATATTTTCTCCGTTGATGCAAACAGCAAATCGGCGGCTTTTTTCGTCCATCCTTGTTATATCAAGTTCCACGGTTCTGATGCCGTACTTAAAAGGTCTGTACTTGTCGGTTCCGCCCATGCACTCTAATACTACTTCCACATCATACAGCGGTTGGTCACCCATACCGTTCGGCCACCAAATTTCGGCATTGTTTATTTCGATTTCCGAAGTTATATAATTTGTTCCTGCTCCAATTAAAATGTCATTTAATTTTGCTTTTGCAGCTATGTTCCCGTTATATGAAAAACATATGCTTAAATCGGCATCGGCTGTTTGCAATGTATCAAGCAATTCAATTTCGACTATCGTCTTGACAACGGCTTTTTTTCCGATTGAAACAGTTTCTATTCCTACATGCCTTATAGCACCATATTGATGACTGTTTATATAAACGTTTCCGCTGATTGCTACAGTACCGATGCGCGGACACCAATCCCAACCGAAAACATACGTTGGCTTTCGTAAAAATGCGCGCCGCATGTCACCGCGTTCCGGGCAGCCGTTATTTGCTTCTATACATACCGCATAATTGACTTCAGAAATATCAAGGTCATTTATATATTCCAAACCTGTCGTAAGCCTTATCAGCAAAATATTATCGCCGTTGTTTATAAATTCTTTTACATCCATACGGAAAGGAAAATGCGCACTTGCATGATGACCTAGATAAACCCCGTTTAAAAAAATGTCAGCGTGCATGTCGAGTGATTCTATAAACAATTCTTTTACCGAAAAAAATGTCTGCTCATCTTTTTTGTGATCAAATGTTTTTTTAAACCACCAAGAACGTTTTTCAATCCATTCACTACTGAAACAATAATCAGAAATTACAGGGTCGCGGATTATTCCGGCTTCAATCAACGGCATATGCACGTCAAACGGCACCGTTTGGTTTTTATACCAACCGTCGGTTTGATTTAAAATCCAACCAGCCATTTCTTTTCCATAATGAAGCGGCGCCTCACGGACAGCCCATCCATCGTTTAAGCACTGTTTCATGTTTCACCTCTTTTTAATAATTTGTGAAAATTATATCGCAACGAAAATCTTTTGCAAACTTTTAGAAGTTTTATATATTTATTACAAAAAAAAACGCCCCGAAGGGCGTCGACATAATTTTTATTAATAAATGCGTAATATATTAATTTCGTCAGGTTTATATTTCCGTTCTATTGTGTAAGCCCGCCCCACACCGGCAAGAGCCGCATCAAAAGTTGAATCGACAGAAATCCATCTTCCGTTAATTAATATTTCGTTCCATGCATGATATTCATCGCCTATATCTTTAGGTTTATATCCCATAACCAACCTTGTAGGCACTCCGAGACTGCGCAAAACCCCTGCCAACGTGGATGAATAATCGTAGCAAATGCCTTTTTTTACTGCATATATTTCATCAA
>WRDG01000207.1 GCA_009783525.1 Defluviitaleaceae bacterium
CGTCAATCAAAACAAATATCCCGTCATATAAGCAGCTGTTTACTTATTTGAAGCAACTGGGCGTAAATATGATTTTTGACGTGTCGTTCGGGGCCGACATATGCATTTGGGCGCACGTAAGATATTTCGAAACTCATGGGTATTCATCTGTGATAACCCAGCCGTGCCCGCCAATCGTTTCTTACTGCGAAATATACCGCCACGAATTAATCGGCAAATTATCGCCGATACACAGCCCGATGGGCTGCACATCTGTTTACATGAAAAAATATCGGGGCATCGGAGACAGCATTGCCGCGCTTTCGCCCTGCATATCAAAAAAAGTCGAGTTTGAAGCCACAAAGCTTGCCGAATACAACATTACATATGACCGCTTGTTAAAATACATTAAGGACAGCAGCATTAAGCTGCCCGAAACCGAAACGAATTTCGATCACGAAGAAAGCGGATTGGGTTCGTTGTTTCCTATGCCGGGCGGCATGAAAGAAAATATCGAATATTTTTCCAAAAGAAGACTTCATGTATCAAATGCAGAAGGCTTTGAGGTTTATGCAAAATTGAATGAGTACGCAAAAACCCCGGAAAGGTTCTTGCCAGACATTTACGACGTTTTAAACTGTACGGAAGGCTGCAACATCGGCGTGGCGTATTCGCATGAGAGAAGCCTGTTCGAAATTGAAAAGACGATGGACGATGCAAAAAGGATCATGATGGCGGAGCAAAAAAAGCTTTATTACGATAATTTGTATAATTCGTACGACGAAAAATTCGAGCTGCAGTTTTTTTTAAGGGACTATAAAGCGGTACCCGCGTCGGAAACACAGATCACGGAAGAAGACATACATAAGGCAATGCTCCTTTTGGGCAAAGACGACTACGAAAAACAGCACATCGACTGCAGTGCGTGCGGCAGCGACACATGCTATGCGATGGCGCGGAAAATAGCCCTTAAAGTTAATATACCGGTAAACTGCATATTTAAATCGAATGAAGACGTTAAAACGCAGCATGAAGCTAACATGCTCGCTCAAAAGCAGATAGCCGAAATGGAAAAAATCCGCGAGGCGGACGAACGCATGCGCGCCATGCTGGACACATGCCCTATAGTCGCGCATTTTTGGGACGCGGATTGCAATTTGATAGATTGTAACCTTGCTGCGGTAAAAATGTTTAATATGGCTAACAAACAGGAATACATCGACAAATACTTCCAGCTTACCCCGGAATACCAGCCCTGCGGCAAAAGATCGAAAGAAAAGTTGAAGCACTACTTAAATAAGGCTTTAAGCGAGGGTTATCAAAGGATCGAATGGATCAGGCAGACCCAGGACGGACAGCCGATTCCGTTCGAACTGACCCTCGACAGCGTGGAGTGCGGCGGCAGACGGTTGATTGCGGCTTACTGCCGCGATTTGCGCGAGCAAAAAAGAATGATTGAAGAGCTGGAACAGTCGCGCGAACAAAACAACCTACAGTTGGTTAAGCTTAACCTCATGATGCAGGGTACGAAAATCGCGCTGTGGGATATGGTCATTACTCCCGGCGACCCGGTAAACCCGACAAATAAAATAATTTATTCGGACGAATTCAGAAAGATGCTGGGCTACGAAAACGAAACGGACTTTCCCAACGTAATCAGAAGCTGGTACAGACTGCTGCACCCCGAAGACAGAGAAAAATCCGCTGACGCGCTTTTAAAGCACTTGATAGACACCACGGGCAAAACACCGTTTGACATCGAGTTCAGGTTGTTAAAGAAAAACGGAAAGTATTCGTATTTTAGAAGCTCGGGCGAAACGATACGCGACAAAAACGGAAACGCGGTGCGCGTGGCGGGCTCTATGATGGACGTAACAGAAACAAAAAAGCTCATACAAGAAATACAGCGGCAGCGTATGGAAGCGGAATTGGCAAACAGGGCAAAAACAACGTTTTTAGCCAATATGAGTCACGAGATACGCACGCCGATGAACAGCATCATCGGTTTTACGGAGCTTGCGCAGCAAAACGATAACCCGCCAAAAACATCGGATTATTTAAACCATATATCCGACAGCGCGAAATGGCTGCTCGCTATCATCAACGATATCCTCGACATTTCAAAAATCGAATCCGGAAAAATCGAATTAGACCGCGAATCGTTTGATCTTCATGATGTGCTTGCATACTGCCGGACTGTTATATATCCCAAAACAGAAGAAAAAGGTTTGCAAATGTACACCTATGCCGAACCGTTAAACGGAAAAAGGCCGATAGGCGACCCGGTCAGGCTGCGGCAAATCTTGATGAACCTTTTGTCGAACGCCGTAAAATTTACCAACCAGGGAATCATTAAGCTGCTCGTGTCCGTAATCAATTCGGACGACAAAAGCATTACATTGGGCTTTGAAGTTAAAGACAGCGGGATCGGAATGAACAGCGCGCAAATAGCGCGCATATTCGAACCCTTTGTTCAGGGCGACGACAGCATCACACGCATGTTCGGAGGCGCGGGGCTCGGCCTTGCCATTACAAAAAACATAATCGAGCTTATGGGCGGGACACTGCAGGTAGAGAGCACGCTCGGGGTGGGCAGCAGTTTCCGTTTCAAATTGAAATTTGATATGACCGAAGAACCGCAAAAAGATTTGACGGACGCCAATGCGTCCGCTCTAACCGACAGGCCTGTTTTTTCGGGCAATGTTTTGGTTTGCGAAGACAACACTTTTAATCAAAAAGTAATATCAGACCATTTGGCAAAAGTCGGCCTCGAAATAGTCATCGCAAATAACGGACGCGAAGGGGTAGAATTGGTAACGAAAAAAATAGAAAAAGGCGAAAAACCTTTCGATTTAATTTTTATGGACATACACATGCCGGTGATGGACGGTTTGGAAGCTTCTTCGATTATCAACGGTTTAAAAACCGGAACGCCCGTGGTGGCGTTAACCGCGAACATAATGACAAACGACATAGAGCTGTATAAAGCAAACGGCATGAAAGACTATCTCGGCAAACCTTTTACGTCGCAGGAATTATGGGGATGTTTACAAAAATATCTGACGTGATGATCCGGCCGCTTAAAAAAATATTCTGCCTCGTTTTTTCTTTTTTCTTTGTCTGTTTGCCGCTGCACGGCTGCGGCGGAACAGATAAAATTTTTTTTGCGGAGCCTGTAATCTTTACGTCACTGGATGAGATTCCGGGCATTACGGCCGAAGACATCGCGGCGGTTGACGCGCTTGCTGTGCGTTACGGATCATTTGTTTACGGCATGCCGCTTTCGGCGGAGCTGTACACCGACGAGCACGGCAATTTGAACGGCTTTACAGTTTTGATGTGCGAATGGCTTTCCGTTTTATTCGGAATAAAATTTGAACCGGCGCTCTTCGAATGGCTCGACCTGTTGGACGGGCTTGAAACGGGCGCCGTTTCTTTTACCGGCGAACTGACGAAAACTCCCGCGAGAGAATTAATCTACAATATGACAAGCACCATCGCTACGCGCTCGGTAAAAATTTACCGGCTTGCGGACAGTGTGCCGCTTTGGGAAATTTCAGCTTCGCGGCCTTTGCGATGCGGTTTTATAAAAAATTCCGCGACGCTTAACATCGTTTCAGGCGAAATGGCGCCGGATTCATATGAAGTTGTCGAATTGGACGACATAAATCAAGTGTACGGCGCTTTGGCAAGCGGAAAAATCGACGCGTTTTATTACAGCGCCGTAATGGAAATTCATTTCGCTGAATATGACAATATCGTCATTTCAGATTTTTATCCTTTGACTTTTATGTCCGTTTCATTGTCGACGCAGGACGCCGCGTTAAGCCCGGTGATAGAAATCGTGGAAAAGGTTCTTAACAACGGCGGCCTTCATTATCTTGCCGACATGTACAACGAAGCCCGCGGCGAATACCGATTGTTTAAACTTCATTCGCGGTTTACGGACGAAGAGAAAGAATTTATTCAAAACAGCGTTTATATTCCTGTGGGCGTCGATCCCGCCAATTATCCCGGATGCTTTTATGATTTCCGCGAGGGAGAATGGGGCGGGATTTTTCTTGACGTTTTAGACGAGGTTTCACTGTTGACAGGACTCGAATTTAGGCGCGTCAACGACGAATTTACCGAGTGGGCAGTTATTTATTCGATGCTCGAAAACGGACAGGTCGCGCTCGTCCCGGAGCTCACCCAAACGGCGGACCGCCAGGACCGTTTCATTTGGCCCGACACACCGCAGATGACAGAATATTATGTGCTTATATCGCATCTTGATTTTCCCGACTTGGAGTACAACGAAATTTTATACGCGCGGGTTGGCCTCGCGCAAAATACGATCTTCCCCGCTGTTTTTAAAAAGTGGTTCCCGGACC
>WRDG01000208.1 GCA_009783525.1 Defluviitaleaceae bacterium
AAGATATGTTTGTTACCGTCGTATTTACGGAGTCTTTCAATTTTAAAAATTCGCCGCGGTAATCGCCCGTCATTTTTTTGTCGAACCTTCCGTCCGAAACATATTTTAAAACTTCGGACACTTCTTTGATCGGCGCGGACAAAGTGTCCATCAGCGAATTTAATTCTTTTGCAAGCGACGCCCAATCCCCGCTGTACGCCGAAACGTTGACACGTTTGGCGAGATTGCCGGCCGCCGCTTCGTGAACGAGCGAAATCGCGTCGTTGTTTATCGACTGCACGATGTCCCTAAACTTGTCGAGGGTTTGGTTCATCACAATTTTTTTGCCGGGCAGCTTATGTATGTCCGCCTTCATGTTGCCCCCGCCAAACTCAGTCAAGCAGCCGAGGAACAGCATTGTATCGTTTATTATGTCCGAAACGAGACCGTTGATGCTCACGGCAACGTCCCTGTACGAACCCTCGAACTCGTTTACGTCGAGCTTGCCATCGATGTCGCCGTCCGCGTTTATTTTTTTTGCGAGCGACTGCATACCCGTGATTAATTTTTGGATAACGCCGATCACGGAATTAAAACTGCCCGCGAGCTTTCCTATTTCGTCTCTTGTCGAAGCGTCCGCGTTGATGTTGAGGTTGCCCTTCGCTACGTTTTCGGCGGCGGCCACCAATGCTTCAAGCGGCTTCCTGATCAACCCCGAAACGTAAAACGTAATAATCAACACCACAACCGCCATGCAGGCGAGCATCGCCACGGTGAGCAAAACTTTTTGGTCGTTGACGTTTCTCGAGTTGTCGCTTGTCGTTTTCATTTCGGTCAGCGTCATTGTCAGCAGGTCTTCTGTGCGCCGCGTCATGTCGGCCGCGTAAGATGCCGCTATGTAATCTACATGGACCTGCGCTTGAGACAGCGCGTCCCTGTACTCACGGCTCTCCAGCGAAATAATTTGCGAGGCGAGCAGCATATCTACCGCGTTTAAAGCTTCCGCATAGTAACGTTCAGCCGTCGGAAAAATTTCGCGCGCCTCTGCCTGCGCGGCGGGAATCGCAACTTCCGTAAACATTTCAAGCGACCTGGTAAAGTCTTCCCTGCCTTTTTCCAATTCCCGCCTTAGCCTTTTCAAATCGTCTTCCGTGTTGTCAACGTAAAAAATTTCGTTGAGCAGAATACGGGTTTTTGCGAAATATTCCTGCTGCTCCACGACATATTTTAAGCGGAGCTGCGTAGCTTCTAAAAAAGCGGTATAGTTTTCTTCTATGTCGTGCATTGTGATAATCGTGAAGACACCCACACCAACTGCGATAACAAGCGTGGTCATCAGCGACAGCAGCAGTTTTGACCCGATTTTTAAATTTTTAAACCACATCGTCTGCCGCGTTCCGTTGCAAAACCGGAACGCTTCCCCCTCTCCGAAAAAAATAAGGCAGCCGTAACGGCTGCCTCTTTATTTGATGATATAAACCGCAAAAAAAATTTACATCGTCGAAACTCACGAAATTATTTTTTTTCTTGTGGATTGTCACAAAATTATTTTTTTTGAAAAGTCACAAAATTATTTTACGAAAAAAAATTTACCATCTGACGTTCCAGCGTCCTTTACCTTCCGACGCGACTGCTTCGCCAACTGCCGCGGTTTTTTTCGAATTTTTTATTTTTTCGTCCAGCGCGGCCTTGTACTGCTCCGGATCGACCGGGAGGCTAACATGCCGCCCGCTCCAACTCGACATGTACGCGGCGTTAAATATTTGCACGCCGTTTATGGCTTCCGCACCCGGCGAAATAAGTTCCGCCCCGTGAAGAATCGCGTCGGAAAAATTTTGCAAAATAGCCAGATGGCCGTCGGTTTCCGTCTCATTAGGCGTCACGTCCGTTTCTTCTGTTGGGATGCAGTCGAAAGCTTCTTTCGAACTCCGCGTCACTTCGCGCTCCGGCTCCGACAGTTTCCAAAATTTCAATCGTCCGTTCTCCGCGACGAGCTTGCCCCTGTCGCCCGTTATTTCCAAACGGTTGTCGCCCGGGTACTCGCCGGTGGACGCGATAAAAATCGCGGTCGGTCCGTCTTTGCCATTTTTATTGTATTCGGCGTAAATTACGGCTTCGTCTTCAGTTTCTATGTCGTGGTAGCGTCCGGTTTTGCAAAAAGCCGCGATGCTTTGCGGCATCCCGAATATCCACTGCCACAGGTCTATGTTGTGGTAAGCCTGGTTGATAAGCACGCCGCCTCCCTCGCCCGCCCACGAAGCGCGCCAGCCGCCGCTGTCATAATAGGCCTGAGTGCGGTACCAGTTTGTTATAATCCAGTTGAGGCGTTTCAACTCGCCGAGAGAACCGTCTTTTACCATTTCACGCATCCGTTTAAATATCGGGTCGGTCCGCTGGTTATGCATTACGCAAAAAACTGTGCCCGCTTTTTTTGCCGCGCCGATCATTCCCTGCACCTGAGCGGCGTAAACTCCCGCGGGCTTTTCGCTCAGCACATGCAGTCCCGCCGCAAACGCGAGCTCCGCCGCCGGCGGGTGAAAATAATGCGGCGCGGCAATAATGACCGCGTCCACATGTTTGTCTCCGACCAAATCCGCACAGTCCGTATAAATTTTTATGCCGGGGTATAATTCTTTTGCCCGGTCGAGCCGCGAACGGTCAACGTCGCATACGGATACAAGCCTCAGGCCGCTAACCGACCCGTTGTACAGCCGCTCTGCATGCGTGCCGCCCATGCTACCTATTCCAATAATCCCGACGTTTACGCAGCCGCTCATCGAGTGAGCGAGCTTTCAAAATCGCTTGACTCTTTTGCGCCGCTTGATTTTACATATTTGGATTTTTTTATGAGATCGGCGAGCTTTTCCTCATACGGCTGACCGTCGAGCGGCAGCGCCACGCGCCTGCCGTCAAACGACGAAAGCATAATCGCATTGGCAAGCATCACTTGATTGAGTCCTTCTTCACCGAACGCGGTCAAATCTTTTTGCCCGGATAATATCGATTTAAAGAACCTGCCGTTTACTACGGAGTGCCCCGCCGTCTGTCCTTGGTTGTACGGAATTTTTGTTTCCCAATTTTCTACCGGTGAAAAACCGCTGTCAGTTTCTCTGCTGTATTTGAGCATCGACATTCTGTTGCGGAAAAATGTAAGCGTCCCGTGCTGGCAAAGCAGAGTCCCGTTTTCTCCCACTATTTCGAGGCGGTTCACGCCGGGGCATTCGCCCGTCGAAACGATGAAATGCCCTATCAGGCCGCTTTCATGTTCGAAGTATGCCGTCACTTCGTCCTCTACCTCTATGTCGTGGTATTTGCCTATATGCGCAAAACCGTCTACGGTCGCGGGCATTCCGAACAGCCATTGGTACATGTCGAGATTGTGCGGGCATTGGTTGGTCAGTATGCCGCCGCCCTCGCCCGCCCATGTGGCCCGCCAGCCGCCGCTGTCGTAATAAGCCTGCGAGCGGAACCACGCCGTGTTAATCCATGTGACGCGGGTGAGCCTGCCGAGTTCGCCGCCGTTTATTACATCCTTGATCTTTTGATAGTAAGGCGACGTCCGTTCTTGGAACATAATCCCGAAAATGAGGTCCGGATATTTATTTTTAGATTCTTCATATGCTTTTATCATGTTAACCGCGCCGTTGACATGCACCGTGATCGGCTTTTCGCACATTACATGAATCCCGCGTGAAAACGCTTCGATTGCGATCGGTTCGTGGTCGTAATGCGGCACGGCGATAATAACTGCTTCCAAACCCGAATTTTCGAACAGATCCGTGTGGCAGTAATACGCAGGCGCATTGCAGCCGGAAGCGACACGGTCCGCCTTATCTTTGTCTATGTCACAAACACCTACGATTTCCGCGTCGGCGGCGTTAAAAATCATTTGGACATGTGCCGCGCCCATGTTGCCTAAACCGACGACGGCCACCTTTACTTTTTTTTGCCCGTCCATATTTTCCTCCGTCATAGTGGATTTTCGGGCGCGTTAATGTGCCCGTTTTCTATCAGCGTTATCAAGGCAAGCAGCGCGCCCCAGTGATAAAACTTATCGCTGCTTTTGCTTCCGCAGCCCATTCCGTCGTCGCCGCTGTAGTTTTCGTGAACATGGCCGTGCAAGCGCCATTCTTTTAAAAGAAGCTCCTCTGATTTTTTTGCGAGCACCGCCGCCGCCTCACGCTGCCCGCTTTGCCTGATTGCCATGTAGGCCAAAAAGTTCATGGGCGCCCATATGCGTCCGCGCCAGTATTCCTGGTCGGCGTAAGCAGGGTCGTCGCGGGAAATGGACGGCATAATAAATTCGCCGAAAAATTTTTTTTCGTTGAAAAAATAATTTTTCATCATTTTTTTTGCCTGCGCTTCCGT